>VRUF01000081.1:10542-10777 GCA_019456245.1 Planctomycetota bacterium
CTAAGCCTATAAGCATACAATAATTCAGGCAAATTTACATTATGATGCGACCCTTAATACATTTCATAACACACAAAATACTCCACGTCGACGACTCCCCCAACAGGATCGCTCTCGGAGCCGCCATCGGACTCTTCATCGCATGGACCCCCGCCGTAGGCCTCCACACTCTCATAGTTCTCGCCATCACTTCCCTGACAAAGGCAAACAAATTCGTCGCCGTCACATTCAGCCT
>VRUF01000082.1 GCA_019456245.1 Planctomycetota bacterium
ATTTCTACACCCATCCAAACGCCCATTACCGCCCAGACACCCTAAAAAAAGAGTTTTCTCATTTGCACACAAAGCCAAACCGCTGTATCATCTACCTCGAATTAGCACTAGTACTGCGCTCCCTGATAAAATTCAGGATCAGCTTGCTGCAATCAGCCATTTGCTGCGTTGGTCTGCATCGGCAATGCTACAACATTGCCTGCTTGGCCGGCCCTTGCATCCGACTAATTGAGTTGGCGCTGAATCCAGAATTTTACATAGGACAAAGCACTAGACTCCATCGCCCAAATTGCCGATGTTAACAAAGATAGCCGCGAACCATTTTTCGACGAGAAAAGAACACAAAATGAGACTAGCAGACATTGTAGACTTCGACAATTACATTAACCCTGACGTCGAAGCCCCCTATCCTGGTGACGAAGACCTCGAGTTGCCCGCAGAAATCGGCATACTCCCAATAAGAAACGCCGTCGCTTTTCCTGGAACCGTCATGCCCCTGGCCATTGGACGCGACCGCAGCAAACTCCTAATCGAAGACGCCGTCCCGCACGAAACCATCTTCGGTCTTGTCGCACAAAAAAAAGCCTCCATTTCCGTACCCGGCCCCAATGACCTCTACAGCGTAGGGACTGCTGCAACCGTCCTGAAGGTCATCCGCATGCCACAGGGTTCGTACAACATCATCGTCCACGGAGTATCAAAGTTCAAGATCCTCAAGTACACTGCCACAAAACCATATCTGCGGGCAAAAATAAAGCTCCTGACAACCAAAATCCCATCCACCAAAAAGCTCAGAGCGACCATCGTAAGCGTAAAGAACGCTGCCTCACGGGTAGTCGCCCTCAGTCCCAACGTTCCCGACGAAGCCGCAATTCTATTGGACAACATAAATGACCCCACGGCACTCGCCGACTTTCTCGCCGCCACTCTAAACATTTCCGTCCGGCACAAACAGGAAATCCTCGCCGAGGTCAACATCACAAAACGCCTTGAAATGGTCTCTGTCGCATTAGCCGACCAACTTGAAGTCCTTGAGCTAAGCCACAAAATCCAGGGCCAGGTACGCGACTCCATCGACAAAAGCCAACGTGAATACTACCTCCAGGAAGAACTCAAAGCCATACAGGAAGAACTCGGCCAGACCGATCGACGCACCGAAGAACTCGAAGAACTTAAGGCACAAATCATAGACACAAAAATGCCCGCTCCCGTGGAAGAGGATACACTGCGAGAACTTGACCGCATGAGTAAAATCCCCATCGCCTCTCCCGACTACGGCGTCTCCAGAACATACATCGACTGGATATGCGACCTCCCATGGTCGATCCAGACCGAAGACCGCCTCGACATCGCAAAAGCGGAACGCACACTCAACCGTGACCACTACGGCCTGCAAAAGATCAAAAGGCGAATACTCGAATTTCTCGCGGTAAGAAAGCTTAATCCCTCCGGCAAGAGCCCGATACTTTGCTTCGTAGGCCCTCCCGGCGTAGGCAAGACCAGCCTCGGCCAGTCCATCGCACGCGCCATGGGTCGAAAGTTCATCCGCATTTCGCTCGGCGGCATTCGCGACGAAGCTGACATTCGCGGCCATCGCAGAACATACATCGGCGCCCTGCCCGGACGAATTCTCCAGGAACTGCGAAAGTGCAAATCCAGAAACCCCGTCTTCATGCTCGACGAACTCGACAAGATCGGACAGGACTTCCGCGGCGACCCCGCATCGGCACTGCTGGAAGTCCTCGACCCCGAACAGAACAACACCTTCACGGACCACTACATTGACCAGCCGTTCGATCTCTCACGCGTCATGTTCATCGGAACCGCAAACTACACCGAACCTATCCCACCTGCCCTGATGGATCGCATGGAAATAATCGAACTGCCCGGCTACACACAGATCGAAAAACTGCGCATCGCAAAAAAATACCTCATCCCGCGCCAGCTAAAAGAACACGGCCTCACAAAAACCCAACTGACCATAAAAGACGATGCGGTCTCAACCATAGCCCAGTCATACACACGAGAAGCCGGTGTAAGAAACCTCGAGCGAACCATCGCCGCCATCTGCCGATACGTAGGAACGCGCATCGTGAAAAAAGAATCCAAAAAAGCAACCGTAGGCAAGGCCCAGCTCCCCAATATCCTCGGCCCTCATAAATTCGAATCGGAACTGGCACTTAGAACCGCCATGCCAGGCGTCGCAACCGGACTTGCCTACACACCATACGGCGGTGAAATACTCTTCATAGAAACCGCACAAATCCCCGGAAAGGGAAAACTGACAATCACCGGCCAACTTGGTGACGTGATGAAAGAATCCGCCCAGACCGCCTTCTCCGTGGTAAAATCGGAAAGCAAAAGACTCAAACTCGACCCCGACCTATTCGCAAAATACGACTACCACATACACGTCCCCGCCGGTGCAGTCCCAAAAGACGGACCATCCGCAGGCTGTGCGATATACACGTCACTGGTTTCACTACTGACACACACACCCCTCCAGCCGGAAATAGCAATGACTGGCGAGATAACCCTCAAAGGACTGGTCCTCCCAATAGGCGGCCTGAAAGAAAAGATCATCGCCGCAAAACAAGCCGGAATTAAAACCGTCATCCTCCCGCACAGAAACAAGAAAGACATAGATGACCTGCCAAAAGAAGCAAAATCAAAAATAAAATTCACCTTCGTAAAAAACGCAAACGAAATAATAAAAATCGCACTAAAAAAATAGATAGACAGCAAAAGGGGCAACTTTATTTCTCCCGGGTCATTCCCGCGAAGGCGGGAATCCATATTCGTACTGAGCGGGTTCGGTTTTTTAATTGCCCAGAGATATCGTATAAATTCTATTGAATCTCAATGGTTCGTTCTCTGAATCGTTTGTATGTACTGTAACAGTAGATGGGTACCATAGGCCATCCACATTTTGATACTTGGTCACTTCATTAACCCAAAAAGTTCCGTCAGCCCAGGCAATGATCCGCTTTTGACAAACATATCCTTTTTCCGGATTCAGATAACTTGTGATTCTATCTTCAGAGCCTGTTGGATCAGTAACTTGAAAATATTCAACACCGACAAGACCATTCTCTTTAGAATAGTCATCTTCTATGATGGTTCCGGTTCTTCGCAACCATGGCCAGCCTAACTTTTCAAGCATTTTCTTGCTGCGATCCGGTTTTATTGTCGAGACACTTACGGCAATTTGTTTTTCAGTTGCTTTGTTGCGATAATTCTCATACTTCTCCCATACCCCAATAAAATCCATATCGATTCTGTTAATAACTTCGGCATCACGAGGAACACCGACATCATATATGCTTTGCGGGCCAGGATTCGGAAAATCAAATGCCATTTCAATTTTATCTAAACGAATATCTCTGAGATTCTTAGGGTCAGGACCTGTTCCACAAGAAGCCCATATTGTATAACCGATCAACAATTTTGTTTCAGGATCAATATATAAAGTCAATCGGGGTTCCGTTTCTGAGCCTTCTTTTTTGCCGTATGCCTGAATCTGCACTTTACGATCTCTATAAACACCCTGGCTTATAGTTGCCTTTTCACCTAAATTTTCTATCCCCAGTTGCAAGCGATTTAAAAAATATTGAGGTCTGTTTAACGCATCTTCTACCGCCTTAGGATCATTTAGCGACAGCCCGCTTCGAAGATTTGTTGTATATTCAATGCTAATGGTATTTTTTTCTGGCTTGTAGATATAGGTTTTGCGTTCATTAATATCAGTATAAGTCACTTCGCCATTATATTTATCTATCTCAATATCACCCTCAAGACACACCCACCATTCTGAAATATTATCACCATTATCAAGATAGCGGTAGATCCAACTTTCCTGCTTCATAGCCTCAATCATCTCGGCAAAAGCAATACTCGCACCGTCCGGCTGAATATTGAAAATATCAATGCCAAAAAATATTGCCGCGACAACAATAACCGCCACAGCAAACTTTATCATTTTACTTTTCAAAATTATTCTCCATATATCAGGCCCAGCAATGCCCGGCTTTGATGGTTTTTGTTTTACCTCCACAAGTTCATCGAGCGGAGTCTTTAGCCCGTCGCGTAATACAAATATCACAAGTGACAGGCATGGAAGGGCACAATAGATAATGTAAAGCACCGGATCTGATGAGTATACCCATCGCCCGCAAAGCAGGTAGAAAACACCCGCACCGCCTAATGACATGGCCAGCCAGAGGCCCGCGGCGATCATTATAATGCGCAGCCAGAAGATATGACGCTTTCCATCCTTTTTGCCAATTAGGAGTAAACCTTTGTGTCTGCCATGAATGAGATAATGAAGCTTCTGGATCTTTCTGCCACTTTCCCTAAGCTTTCTGTTATGTTCAGGCATATACCTGAACATTACAATCAATGTTGCTACCATTATAACAAGGCAGCCAACAACAAATGGGACACGCAATGCTTCGAAGATTTTCTCGTAAAGACACAGTCCAAGCATGGCCAATACAAATATCCACAGCGTAGTGTTTGTACGCCAGGCAAGTCGGTTCATGTGTTTTTGTTCGCTGTCCAACATTTTTTTGAAAGCTGCGCGTTCAGATTCTGAAATACCAGCCGGGTCTATTCCGTCTGCTTTTAACAGCCCTTCAAATAATTTTTTATCATTATCCATTTTGCCTCTCCATTTCTTTTCGAAGAGATTGCTTTGCGTAATGTATTCGTGATCTAACGGTCCCAATCTCACAGCCGACAACATCGGCGATAGATTGGTAAGACATCTGCTCGATAAATCCAAGCGTCAACACTTCTCGATGATACGGTTTTAATTCTTCCAGTGCCCGGTGCAAATTCTCAGCATCGTTTGCATCGAATACCGGCTCGTCATTGCCTGATACGGGAATATCATCATCTTCCGGCAGCCTAACAAACCTCTCTTTGCGTCTGAATCCATCATAAACCTTATTTCTGGCGATACGGTACAGCCAGACATTAAAGGATCGCACATCTTTAAGCTTACGTATTTTCTTAAAAACGCTCAGCCAGATATCCTGCAGAATATCATCGACATTGACATCGCCGCTATCCAGACGGCGAACATAATATTTCAGCCGCGGCTGATATATCTCAAACAACTCCTCAAAAGCCGCCCTGTCGCCATCGGCACACCGACGCACAATTTCACCAAGCTGTTTACCAAATTCCATAAATAACCTTAAAAACTTTCCCGTATCACACCCTTAAGGGTGGTAAGATCTCGCGTTTAAAGCTGTATACATTATTGCAAATGCACTTATCCACGCATCAACACGATTTTTAAATTACAATCGCATCGCTAGATAAAGACGCAACCGGACCGCATTAGTTCAAATAAATTCCAACTTTCAAAATTTTAACGGATTTAAGCCCAAAAACCACAAAAAAAGGCCGGACTAACAAGCCCGGCCTTTAATCTATCTAATTGAGTTATTATAAAATTCAATCTGTCTCAGGTCTAAGCCAACAACCCATTTCAATTACATACACACCTTCTCGTTCAGTGGATTTTAGCATCGGGCTATACTTAATATTGCGATATTTACCATCCGGCCAATTGTCAAGTTCTCCATTTTCAGAGCCTACACCACCTTGTCTCGCTTCATTCAGCCACAATACGAGTAAATCATTTGTTCCGCTCTGGTAACCTTCGTCCGTTATAAAATACACATCCAGCTTAAATATTGGGCCGCCTTTCTTTTTATATTGTTTGCGGAAACTGCGCGGCAACATTCTACGGTAATTCGAAGGTAACTGCTCAATTGGACCGTCATGCTTGCCATGTAGGCGTACTACAGCCTGTTTTAATCCCGGTGTGCCCTCAATATCAATAATCGCTTCTTCGCCATCCAGTACAACTTCACCTCGAACATTAGGCATTTCTACAAGCGGCGACTCAAAAAATTCTATCGCTTTCACAGGAGCCTCATAATCAAACACGATTAAGTCGTAATCGCCATCTTTATGATAGACTTTCATCTGTAGCGGCAAGAGAGAGTTGTTGCCCACCGTGATAAAAATGCTTTCTAAGAAATCACCATCTATAGGCGGATCAAACTCATATATGAGAAAATCCACGCCGACATTAGCAGGCACCTGTTCATTGAACGACTCATTATCATGTGACAATAGACCTAAAGTGAAAACTTCAAAAAAAGTCTGTCCGCCAGCAAAATATGATGGCCCCTTACCAACCCTTCTGTTGTTCTCATCAAATTCCTGCAAAATTTGCCCGTCATCATAAGACATCCCTCCTTCCTTTCCACGCATTACCATTCTCCCATGGTCATACCACGCCTCAAAATCATTTTTAAGAATATTATCGCGACACTTAAAATAGTAGACATGCACATAATCAGCTTGGGCAATATGATCAGTTACCTCAGCCCAGGCAACGTTTGCACCATCTATAGACCCGCCAAATTGATTTATTCCCACTAGAGCCGCAACAATAATTATTGCCGCAACAGCCAACTTTTGTATTTTACTTTTCATAATTATACTCCATATATTCTGCTGGGAGGCGTTTATATCGGCACCCTCAGCATGATCCATTTGGTCGAGCAAGCCGTCTAATACTGCCTTGCTAACCTTAGGATTTGTTTTGATCTTCGTATTTTTAATCAGTTTTTTTATTGTTTCTGTCGATCTCATTTTGTCACCTCTTCATTCAATAACGACCGCAGTTTATTAAATCCATAACGATATCTACTCAAAACGGTTTTAACTGAGGTTTCCTGCAATTTGGCAATCTCTTTAAACTTCATTGCCCCTTGTATGTGCAAAACGACGGCTTCTCTTTGTTCATATGGAAGATGGGCCATAGCATCGCAAATCTGCTGAAACTGTTCGTCATAGATGATCCACTCGTCGGGCCGTCTCAATCTTGAAACAACCGGTTCAACCTCATCAAGGCTGACCGTTCCCTGCCGTAACTTCGTTCTGTTAATGTTACGAGCTTTGTTCGCAACACATGTAGTAAGATATCCTCTAAGGCTTCCGGTAAGCGTGAAATTACTTGAAGCACTGACAAAGGCGGCAAATACGTCATGCACCGCATCTTCGGCCTGGCTTTTTTCTTTCAAAAGCCCAGCCGCAATCCTGAGCAGATCATCTCTGTACTTTTCATAGATCACACGCAGCGCATCCTTACTGCCGCGTCTTAACTTCCAAACAAGTAGCTTATCTTCCAGCAAATCAAAACCTCATAAAACCAAATAACGATCGACCGTCACTTATACAACACCAAACCCGCCAATTTTACTTTAAGAAAAAACATTTTTTTCTGACTTTCTTACGATTTTACAGCATCGGCGCCCAAAAAACAAAAAAAACCCGCTTTACCATCCGGTATAGCGGGGTTTTGATCATTATCTCAAATATTTATATATGGATTATGTGTCTACAGACCCATCGCTTTCTTTTTGATTTCATCTCTTTCAGCTTCGGCCATGCGGAGTTGGTTTTCTGCCGCCTGAAGTTTTTCATGATCATTCGTTGTTTTGTACAAGCTGATCATTTCTTTCAGAGTTATGCTCTCGACAGAGATGCCTACCAAACGGGTTATTATCATGCTTTCCGGATTACGGTCCAATAATTTTCCCAATTGCAATCCAGCATTAAAATATTGTTCCGCATGGTCATAATTCCGATTTGACGTAGCAGCCTTACCTTTAGCCAAAGCTTCTTTTGCAATCTTCTTCATTGTAGATGCCATCGCCATAATATTTTTTATAGCTCGTTGCTGGTCCTTGGGTTTTAAGGAAACATACCCTTTTTCTGTTAGGCTGAAAATATATGGTTCCCTGCCGAATTCGATTTGTTTCGTCCAGTCTACTCCCACCAAAAGTTCTACTGCCTCATCTTTTTTGCCCTGGGACCAAAGCTCAAGCATTTGCACTATTTTTCCCGACTCGACCGAAGGCTCTGTATCTACTTCAAGCTTCTCCAAATCTTCCTGATATGCCAAAATATATCCTGCCGGCACTTCGAGACTAAATAACCCTTCGTCCAGTTCAACATCAAGATCGAAGTTCTCCATCGTCCATTTTACCGAAAGGTAATCCTCCAATGGATTTGCCATTACCTCGACCAGCCTCGGAGCGCCGCTCTCAAAATCCGCCCAGATTGTAATGTCATACTCAAAATACTTATCCTTTTGAAAAACCCTAAACCCGGTAACACGTTGTCCGTCGATCTCTTTTTCTCCTAATTGCTCCTCTGTGCCATCGCGTAGATTCCACAGGTTTTCAACAGGTTTAGAACAAAAGGAAAATATCCCTTTAACTCCTGCATTGGATAGAACGGATTCTTTTTTTGTCACCGCTGTTTTATTATGATGAAAAAGAAGCAGCGATCTGCCCGTATTAAAATCGGCAATTGAGGAAATACTGCCTATTTTCCCATTCTCCGAGCAATCAAACCGCATTTTGCCCATTTCCCAAACCTTTGCCCGGCTTGTATAAGCTTCCGAAATTCGATCTTCATCTTCAATAACAGTAGCAAAGGTTAGATCGAAACTATAGCTGGATCCCTGGAAATATTCAAGTACCTGACCAAAAGCAACACTGCTCACATCAACCGAACCGCCGAATTGATTTATACCGATAAGTACTGCAATAATTAACACAGCCGCTGCTGCAATTTTTGTTATAGAACTTTTCATGCTGATTCTCCAGATAGAAGTTGTTGCTGCCTCTAATTGATCTTCGCTTTCTACTGAATAAATCTCAAATTCTTCGATTGCCTTATCTCGAAGCTGATCCAAAAATTGCCTGTCTGGCAAAACTTTTCCTTTTTCAACAGTAGAAAGCAATTTAGAAAAACGTATATCTTTGTTATTACTATCTGTCTTCATAACGACACCTCCTTCGAATTGAGCATCGACTGTATTAATTTACCAAAAGCCACACGAAACATTTTTCTTGCCCTTGCCAACTTTGATGTAACCGCAACAGGGCTGCAATTTAAATCCTCTGCTATTTTATTTACCGATCGATCGTCAACATACTTAGCTAACAGCAAAGCCTGGTGTTCGGCAGGCAATTTCATCAAAGCAAATCTAACCAAAGCAGCCAATTCACGGGACTCAAGAACTTCCGGCGGTGCGTCCTCTCTTGCGTTGATCCAGTCGATCTTCTCGCCATCTAAAGAAGCCCACCATTTTTTGACTCGAGCAAGTATGATCTTCGGATCCTGTTTCCGGTAATACAGAGCGATCTGCCGTCTGGCTATGCCATAAAGCCATACCCGCAGCGAGCCTCGGTCGGGATCAAAATTCATAGCTGAACGTGCAGCCGCCAGAAATGTTTCCTGCACAACATCGGCCACAGCCGGGCAATCAAAACCCATAAGCCGAGCGACATTGTTCCAGACACATTCGGCATAGGCTTCATATAGTTCTAGCCAAGCCTGACGGTCGCCTTGCTGCAAACCTTCTGCTATTTCTCGCTCTGTATCCTTATCCATATCCAACCTTAACGCCTGCCAAAAACCGGTTCAGCCATGAAGTCTTCAATATATTATTTGCGCATAAGCCGGAAAAACTGTCGCAAAAAATAGCGATTTCCAGATTTTACTCAAATAAACATAAACATTTTCTAATATTTTACAGAAACGCCATACAAAACGCAAAAAAAACCCCGCATACCAGTTGGTATATCGGGGCTTTGGTAATTATTTTGCTAAACTGCGATCAGGCGATATATGTCGATGCCGCCGTTGTGCCGCCTCTGCCTGTCCAGTTTGTGTGGAAGAATTCGCCTCTGGCCTTGTCAACTCTTTCGTAAGTATGTGCGCCAAAGTAGTCACGCTGTGCCTGCAACAGGTTCGCCGGAAGACGATCGCAACGATAACCGTCATAGTACGCCAATGCCGCACTTATCGCCGGCATAGGAACGCCCATCTCCACCGCCGAGATAACAACACGACGCCATGCAGCCTGTGCATTTTCAACCGCATCGGTAAAGAACGGATCGAGCAGCAAATTCACAAGGTCCGGGTTACTCTCAAACGCTTCCTTGATCTTGCCGAGGAAAACTGAACGAATGATACAACCGCCGCGCCACATCAGGGCGATCCCGCCATTGTTAAGTGTCCAGCCGTACTCACCAGCCGCTGCACGCATCAACTGATACCCCTGTGCATAGCTGACGATCTTCGATGCATAAAGTGCCTGCTTAAGGTCCGCGATCAGACCGGCTTTGTCACCCTTAAAGCTTTCCTTAGGACCGCCAAGAACCTTAGAAGCTGCAACACGTTCGTCCTTCAAAGCTGACAAACAACGCGCAAACACTGCCTCGCCGATAAGCGTCAAAGGCTGACCAACATCCAGTGCCGCAACAGCCGTCCACTTGCCGGTACCCTTCTGCCCTGCGGTATCAAGGATCAGGTCGACAACTTCATTGCCGTCTTCATCCTTATACCCAAGAATATCGCGTGTGATTTCGATAAGATAAGAATCCAGTTCCGTCGCATTCCATTCTGTAAAGACGTCGTGCATCTCCTGGTTACTCAAACCAAGCCCCTGCTTCATCATCTGATACGTCTCGCAGATCATCTGCATATCGCCGTACTCGATACCGTTGTGAACCATCTTGACAAAATGGCCCGCACCGTTTTCGCCGATCCAGTCGCAGCAAGGCTCACCGTCATCGGTCTGTGCACAACATTTCTGGAAGATAGGTTTAACCGCATCCCATGCAGCAGGCGAACCGCCCG
>VRUF01000083.1 GCA_019456245.1 Planctomycetota bacterium
GTTCTTGGTGTCGATGCGGACAATATTATCTGTACCAACGGCGGGGACGATCTGCTTACTATCGTGATACGTGCTTTTTGCGATGAGAAAAGGCCAATCGCATATCCGGGGCCTACTTATTCTTTGTATTCTGTGCTGGCGGATATTCAGAATTGCCCGGCGGCGATAGAAGTTCCTTTCGGTGAAGACTATTCTTTGCCGGATAGACTTGCTGAAACGGGTGCGGCGCTTACTATCGTTTGCAATCCTAACGCTCCGAGCGGATCGTTTGTTCAACCGCAGCAAATTAAAGAACTGGCGGACAAATTAAAAGGTAAAAGCATTTTGCTTGTCGATGAGGCATATGCGGACTTTTCGAAAAGCAATTGCATCGGGCTGATAAACGAATGTGAGAATCTTATTATTCTTCGTTCGATGAGCAAGGGGTATTCGCTGGCTGGGCTTAGGTTTGGGTTTGGTATCGCTCAAAAGCAGTTGATAGACGGGCTTAGAAAAGTGAAGGATTCTTATAATGTCGATGCTATCGCAATCGCAGCAGCGGCGGCAGCGATGGGCGATCAGGAATATTTTAAGGCAAATGTCGAGAAGGTCAAAGCCGAGAGGGAAAGGCTTACGTTGGCGCTTAGAAAGTTTGGATTTACAGTTCACGACAGCCAGGCCAATTTTGTGCTTGCAAATGATGTAAACGCAAAGAGTATTTACGATCAACTACAGGATAAGAATATATTCGTAAGGTGGTTTAAGGAACTGGACGGCAGTATCAGGATTACTGTCGGAACTAAAGAACAAAATGATAAGCTTTTAGATGCATTGAAACAAATAATAGCTATATAGGAAGATAGCCATGGAAAAACGGATAGCAAAGATGGAACGTGAGACGACGGAAACTTCTATTTGTGTTGAGATGAATCTTGACGGTGTCGGCAGTTATGATGTCAATACCGGTGCGGGTTTTCTGGACCACATGCTTGCGCATCTTAGCAAGCACAGCAAGATCGATCTTACGGTCAAAGCTAAAGGCGATCTGGAAGTGGATGCGCATCACACTGTCGAAGACGTTGGGATATGTCTTGGGCAGTGTTTGAGGCAGGCTCTTGGCGATAAGAAAGGTATTGCACGTTACGGGCAGAGCAGTGTTCCGATGGAAGATTGCATGGCTGATGTTGCGCTTGATCTTTCGGGAAGGCCTTTTACGATTTATAACGTTAACTACCAGACGGAACGTATCGGCGATTTTGATGTTGAACTTATCGAAGAGTTTTTCCGGAGTTTCGTCAACGAAGGCAAGTTTAACCTGCATATCAATGTGCCTTACGGTTCTAACAGCCACCATATTGCCGAGGCGGTTTTTAAGGCAACCGGACAGGCGCTTGGCTCGGCAGTTAATATTCAAGGGGATGATATTCCCAGCACGAAGGGGACGCTGTGATATCCGGATTGGAATACGAGTACAGGACAGGGATCGGAACCGATATTCACCGGCTTGTCGCGGACCGCAAGTTGATACTTGGCGGCGTGGAGATTCCGTATCCGCTGGGGCTATTGGGCCATAGCGACGGTGACGTTGTTCTTCATGCGGTTATCGATGCGATGCTGGGTGCGACAGGTATGGGTGACATCGGGACGCTTTTTCCGGATACAGATGAGCAATGGAAGGATGTTGACAGCCGCAAGCTTGTTCGGGCGGTTCGTGAGATGCTCGAGGAAAAGCGATGGGAAATTGTAAACATCGATGTTACGGTTCATGCGGAAGAACCGAAGCTAGGTTCGGTTAAAGGACATATAAAACGATCCATCGCGGAACTTGGGGGGATGGATTTTGTTAATGTAAATGTTAAGGCCAAGACGAACGAAGGGCTTGACGCGGTAGGTGAGGGGAAGGCTATTGCTGCTACTGTGGTGACGCTTTTGCGGAGACGATTAAAGAGAACGTTGTAGGGAAAGTATTGATGGGTTTCAGACTTTATAATACATTTAGTAAACAGGTTGAGGATTTTGTTCCGATCGAAGAAGGTAAGGTCGCCCTTTACAGCTGCGGCCCCACTGTTTATTCGCATCCGCATATCGGTAATTTTCGTTCGTTTCTTATGCCCGATCTCTTAAAACGGTTTTTGGAGTTTAAGGGGTATGACGTCACGCATGTTATGAATATTACGGATGTCGGGCACTTGCTGGAAGATGCCGACGAAGGTGCGGATAAGCTTGAAGAGGCTGCACGGAAGGCGAAAAAGGAGCCGCTTGAAATTGCCGAGATTTATATCGATTCGTTCAATGCGGCTAGCGAGATGTTGAATATGAAGCCGGCGGATGAGTATCCCAGGGCAACCGGGCATATCGACGATATGATCGCGATGATCGAAACACTTATCGAAAAGGGGCATGCTTATGTTGTCGCCCATAACGTTTATTACGATGTTACGACTTTTAAAAATTACGGTAAACTGTCGGGCAATACGCTTGACGAGTTGAATTCGGGCGCGAGGGTCGAGGTTAATGCCGAGAAAAGAAATCCGCAGGACTTTGCGCTTTGGAAACACGACCCGAAACATATTCAGCAATGGGAAAGTCCGTGGGGGATGGGTTTTCCGGGATGGCATATCGAGTGCTCGGCGATGAGTACGAAATATCTTGGCGAGCACTTTGACTTTCATACCGGCGGTGAGGATAATATTTTCCCGCATCACGAATGCGAGATAGCGCAGTCTGAAGGGGTGAGTGGTAAGAAGTGGGTCAACTACTGGATGCATGCGAGATTTTTGCTTTTTGACGGCGAGAAGATGTCGAAGTCGAAGGGGAATCTTTATACGATTCAGGAGCTTATCGAGAAGGGGTTTAAGAAGAATGCTATCCGGTACGCTCTTATATCGTCGCATTACAGGCAGAATTATAATTTTACTTTCGATGGGCTAAAAGCCGCCGAACAGGCTATCGAGAAGATAAACCGGTGTTTGTTTACGCTCGCCGAAGCGACGAAAGGCGACGAGGGTTCGATCCGAGACGAAGTTAAAGAAATCATCGAAAAAGGTATCGGCGGATTCGACGAGGCGTTGTGCGACGATCTTAATATATCGAAATCGCTGGCGGCTGTGTTCGATTTTATTAAGGAAGCAAACAAACTTTCGGATGTTAGCGGCACAGAAGCTAAAGCGATGATCGGGGCTATCGAAAAAATTGACTCTGTGCTTGGTGTTCTTGAATCCGATAGCGGTGAAGAAATACCGGCGGAGATCATGGCACTTGCCGAACAGCGTAAGGAGGCAAAGTTGGCTAAGGATTGGGCCAAAGCCGATACGCTTCGCGATGAGATCACGGCGAAGGGATTTGCTATTGAAGACAAGCCGGGACACGAGTACCGGATCATACAAAAGGATGCGTAAATGAGAATACTCGGGATCGATCCGGGATTGCAGGTTTGCGGGTATGCGGTTGTTGACGTTGACGGGTATGCCGAAAAACTTATCGAAGCCGGTGTACTGCGGATCGATACGGATAGAGAGCTTGAGAAACGTTTGAATCAGATCGCCGATGATATTGGGGTACTGCTTGAGACTTTTGCCCCTGATGTGCTTGCTATCGAAGAATTGTATTCGCATTATGCGCATCCCAAGACGGCGATATTGATGGGACATGCCCGGGGTGTTATACTGCAAAAGGCCGGCGCGGCGGGTTTGACAGTGAAGCATTTTGCAGCGACGCGGATAAAGAAATCGCTGACGGGTAACGGGCGAGCAAGTAAGGGGCAGATGCAGCGGAGTATCCAGACGGTGCTGGGATTGAGTGAGGCGCCGGAACCGAACGATGTGGCCGATGCCATCGCGGCGGCATTGTGCTGTGCAAATACAATAGGGAAGCTTATATGAGCCGAGTGGATAAGGCAGTTGAAATATTTGCCGGCATTGTAAAGAAAATTTAAAAATCAAAAATTAAAAATCAAAATTATGGACTCGGCCTCAGGACCGAAGCTAATATATTTTAAGGTGGAATCGAATGATCGCTAAGATCGATGGGAAACTTGTTAGTCTGGAAACGGACAGCGCACTGGTTCAGGTTGGCGCGATTTGTTACGAGGTGATGCTGCCTGGGTATGCTGTGAGCGAACTGGCTAACAGTATATCGAGTGATGTTTCGCTTTGCACTATGGAGTATTTTGAGGGTACACCGGGCAGGGGTAATCTTATTCCACGGCTTGTTGGTTTTCTTACGACGGGTGAGAGAGAGTTTTTTGCCAAATATACATCCGTTAAGGGGATGGGGGTCAAGAAGGGATTGAAGTCTCTTACGATACCTATTTCGCGGATTGCAAGTGCTATAGAAACCGGCGATGAGAAATTGCTGATGTCGCTGCCGGCGGTGGGTAAACGGCTTGGGCAGCTTATTATCGCAGAGCTTAAAGGTAAGCTGGAAGATTTTGCGATTTCGGAATCTGGGGGACCGGCGGCGGTGAATGCGCCTGCTTACGATGCTTTCCAGATCGAGGCGATGGAGATATTGATCGCCTGGGGAGAAAAGCGAAACGAAATGATGGAGTTTATCGAGCTTGCGTGTAAGAGACATCCTGATGTGCGGACGGCGGAAGAGTTGGTACCGCTGGTTTATCGAATGAAGCAGGGAATTGAAGTTTAAAAGCAGGGAAAAGGTAATAGGGAATAGGGGTGGGATCGCCTTTGGCGATGTTTAGATAAAGGTAAGTTATGGCGATTGACAGGGTATTGAGTAGTGATTCGGCTGGGAGCGGTGAGGATGGTTTTAACTTTGCGCTTAGGCCTGAGAGTCTCGATGAGGTTATCGGGCAGGAGGCGATCAAGGAGAAATTGCGGATCGCAGTTACCGCTGCACGGCAAAGGGAAGAGCCGCTTGAGCATATACTTTTGTATGGACCGCCGGGATTGGGCAAGACTACGCTTGCTAATATTGTAGCAAAGGAAATGAATACGGCGATCAAAGTCGCTTCCGGGCCGGCGCTTAATAAGCAAGGGGACGTGATGGGATTGCTTACTAATATGAATACCGGCGATGTGCTTTTTATTGACGAGATACACCGGCTTAGCGCTCCTGTGGAGGAGTTTATATATCCTGCGATGGAGGATTTTAAGGTTGATTTTACGGTCGACAGCGGGATGCATGCCAAGACGATAAACTTTCCGTTGAATCAGTTTACGCTTGTCGGTGCGACGACGCGGGCGGGGCTTTTGAGTGCGCCGCTAAGGGGCAGGTTCGGGATGCTTTTTCATGTGGATTTTTATTCTATCGAACAGTTGACCGAGATCGCAGCGCGGTCGGCTAAGCTGCTTGGCCTGGAAAGTAACGATACTTCGCTTAAACTCATCGCGTCGCGGTCGCGGGGCACGCCGCGGGTGGCAAACCGTTTATTGAAACGTGTTCGGGACTATGCGCAGGTAAAGGGGACGGGGAAACTTACGACCGATATTGTGGAACGTGCGCTTCGGATGGAGCAGATCGACGAGCTTGGACTAGATGAGCTTGACAGGTCCTTTTTGCGTGCACTTGCGACGGTTTATGACGGCGGACCGGCTGGGATAGAGGCTATCGCTGCGACGCTAGGCGAGGAACGAGATACGCTGGAAGATGTCGTCGAACCATATCTCTTACAGATCGGTTTTCTTCGAAGAACACGGAGAGGACGCGAGATAACCAAAGACGCATGCAAACATCTGGGACTAAAGTACTCAGTAAGCAAGAAAGAACCCGATCAGCCAACAATGTTTGACGAAGAATAGTTATTTCTGCGGGTCCAAATTCGCACGTCTTTGCAATGGCCAGTAAATCGAACGGAATTTTCCTTTTATCGCACCGATCGAGATAGTACCGAAATGGCGGCTGTCTTTTGAGTGGTTTCTGTTATCACCCATTACAAAACAATGGTATTCAGGTATTGTCACTGGACCGAAATCTTTACCATCTTTTGAAATAAATACCTGATAACAGACATTTCCATTAGTCTCCCAGAAGACATCTCCTTCGATCTTCTTATCTTTCTGTTGAATTGTTTTCTTTTCTAACCATTCTGTTTTAAGCGGTTGATCGTTTATCAGAAGTTTACCGTCTTTGATCTCAACAGTATCACCACCTAATGCTACGATCCGTTTGATATAGTTATATTTTCGGTTTTTGGGATATTTACACAGAACCACATCGCCCCGCTCGGGGTCATTGCGAGTATAAGCCCTTTTTCCGGCAATAGCACGATCACCTTTCAAGATAGTTGGCGCCATCGAATTGTTCACTATACTGAATGCGCTACATATATTCTTCTTGATAAACGCTGTGTACCCTATCGATCCGGCACCGGCAATCCAGACCAATGCGAGATAGATGACCCAATGATTATAGTCTTTCCTTTTGTAATCATATCTGGTTCGTCTTGCCCTGCGGTAGGCATCGATGGCGGCAAAAACAGTTGCAAGCAAAACAACGCCCCACATCATTGCAGAGAACGGCAGAAAGGGTGTATTCGGATGCATTATCCCTACCATCCAGAGCGACGAAAACACGGTTATGACAAGAATTATTACTATGCCATTTATGATATCACCGCAATAGACCTGGCCGAGACCAGGCATTATCATTGACAGGAAAACCGCAACCCATGGTTTTCTGCGATTTGGGAAATCTTTTTCTTTAGCTTCCATTTATGAATCTCCTTTAGTTATGCAAAGAGTGCGTAATAAACAACGAATACCATACGAAGTAGGCCAGCGATGGCTCCGGAAACGAGGACGCAATAGCGCAGCAATGCCCTTGTCGGGAGCAGATCAAACAGGAATACCTGCCATGCTCTTTGGAGGATGTTTGGTTTACGAGTTTCTATAGTAATCTGCTCCATCAGTGAATTTGTGATATCAAAATCAGTTTTTTCGAGCTGATGGCTTTTTATCCACATGTCATAATTGCTGGTGTTATCTCCATCTATCTGCTCAAGAGCTTTGCGTAATTTCTTTTTGGCTCTATGTATTCGCGATCTTACCGTTCCTATGCTAACACATTCTATCTGGGCGATCTGGTCGTATGGCAGTTTTTCAAATTGTGATAGTACGAATGCGTTTTTTTGTTTTCCAGGCAAACTGCTTAGTGCCCTGTCCATCTGTCTTGCAAATTCCTTCTGGGAAATATCCCCGGAAGGGTCAGCGTCATAAGCTGCATCTTCAATGACCATTTCCAACTCATTTTTCTTCTTTCGCAAATGGTTGATGCTTTTATTTCTGGCAATCGTGAATATCCATGTTGAAAATCTGCATCGCATCGAATCAAAGGTGGATAACTTTTGAAAAACCGCTAAAAAAACTTCCTGTGCAATGTCTTCGGCTATGTGACTGTCATGTATCAGATTGAAGATCACCTTATGAACAGGACGCTGATAGCGCTCGATGATCCAGCGGAAAGAGGCTGCCTTTCCGTTAAGCACTTCCTGAATCATTTGTTCTTCGTGGTTTATCCAAGACCTGTTTTACTGTTTTCAATCTACACAGTTAAACACCCTCGCGGCCGAAAAGTTCTCCAAAATATGAATATTCGTTGAAAATCAGTGTTTCAGGAAGAATTTTGCGGTTTTCGGCGGGCGGTGCATCAGGTGTGTGAAATGCCTTATCATTAGTTTTTCCAGTTCGTTTATGGTTGCCTCCGTTGCTTCGGTTAGTTTGCTGAGGTCGTAGAGGCAGTGGGCCGTTTGATGAGAAAGGGAAGTTCTGTCCTGATAATTACTCTGGCAGTCGGGGCAGATGAGTCCGTTGGCGTTGCTTGAGAAATAAAATTTACCCCATTCGGAGGTGAGGGGGGTTTTGCAGTTTGCGCAGTTTTTCATTACGGGTCTTGCGCCTATTTCGCTTAGCAATGATAGCTGGAAGACTATAAGAAGCGAGGTAGCATCTTTGAAATCCTGTGTTTGCTGGAGGTCGTTGAGGAAATTAAACAGGACGTCGAAAAGGTTGGGGTGAGGATCGTTTGTTTCCGTGAATGCTTCGGTAAGTTCTACAGCGAACAGTGCGGCGTTGAGAGTGAAAAGTTTTCGCGTCAGCAGCAGAAACACAGGCATCTGCTGGAATTCGGCGAGGGTGGCGAGACCTTCGTTGGGAGCCGGTTTGAAAATAACAGGGCCGTAAGCGAGTATTTCTACGGGCCCGTCAAAGGAATTATTTTTTCGTTTGGCCCCTTTTGCAATCGCGCCGATTTTCCCGGAGGTTTTTGTGAAAAGCGTGAGGACCTGGGAGGTCTCGGAGTAGTCTACAGTCCTTAGGCAGATGGCTGTGTCTTTTGTCAACATATTTTTTATTGGCCTATTCTTCGGCTGGCTGCTTTTGTATCTTTATCCGCTTTATTCGTCTGGCTTCGGCGTCCGTGATCGTGAAAGTTATATTTTGAAGCTCAAAGATTTTGCCGGTTTCCGGAATAAATCCAAGATGGGCAAAAACGAATCCGCCGAGTGTGTCGTAGCTTTCGTCTTCCGGCAGGTCGAGGTCGTAATCGCTATTGAGGTCGTCGATGTGCATTCGGGCGTCGACTTCCATTGTGTTTTCGTCGATCTGGTTGATTGATTCGGCGGGAGCGTCTTCGTACTCATCGACTATTTCGCCTACGAGTTCTTCGAGGATGTCTTCAATCGTGACGATACCTGCGGTTCCGCCGTACTCGTCGAGGACGACAGCAATGTGGAGTTTTTGGTTTTGGAACTCGTGCAGAAGCGATCGCAGAGGTTTGCTCTCTGGTACGAAATATGCTTTTCTTATCTTGTCGGTGAGTTTGAATTCATGGGGATCGCGACCAATCTCAGCGAGCAGGTCCTTTGCGTACACCAGGCCTATGATATTGTCTATGTTGTTTTCATAGACGGGTATGCGGGAGTGGCCCGCGTTGCTTATCGTTTCCAGAACCACGGGCAAATCCTCTTTTGCATCCAATGCAATAATATCGGTTCTCGGTGTCATGATCTCATCGACAGCGGTATCGGCAAGTTCGAGGACATTTTCTATCATCTCCATTTCCTCTTCGTCTACCACGCCTTCTATCTTTCTCTGTTCGACGACGCTTAGGAGTTCTTCCTGCATCTGATCCTGCTGCTCGTCGGCCGATATCTCGGTGACACCGGCAAGGCGTTTTGCGAGGGTTTCGTGAAGTGTGAAGAAATAGAGCATAGGAGCAGCAATAAACGCAAAAAATCGTAATATGATATATACTCGCGAGAGGAAAATCTCGCCGGTGTATTTTGCCCATGCGTGAGGGATCGCTACACAGCATAGCAAAAGGATAACAAATGCTATGATAAAACCTTTAACAGCGAAAAGTTCGGTGAGTACGAACAGCAAAATCAGATTTGTCACAAGTCCAAAAAAATGGCATGTTAAAATAAATTTTTCGCTGTTTTCCATGAGCGTGTCGACGAGATTCTCTTTGCCGGCGGATTTGAATGCTTCCTGCAATTTCATGTAGGAGAGCGTTCTTAGCGAAATGCCGGATAGCGAAAAGAACAGAGAAACTGCCGTCAGGAGACAAATCCAGAGGATCGACCATGTAACATCATTCACTTAAATTAACCCTTAACAACTGAAAATAATTTTCATTCTATCCATGACGATATATGACGCCGTAGCCAGCCTGAGTCAGTATATCGTCCTCGGTCAGGTGCATTCGCCGGGCGTCTTCTTCATCGGCGTCGTCAAAGCCGAGATTATGCAGCAATCCGTGTGTGATGTAAAGAGCTAGTTCGGCATTTAGCGGATGTGCTCTTTCTTCGGCTTGTCTTGCACCTTCGGCAGCATTTATCACGAGGTCGAAAACCCTTTCGGAGGCGCCTGGTTCGGTGAGATCAAAACTTATGACATCGGTTGTATTCGATTTTTGGAGAAATTTTTCGTTTACATCGGCGATCTCTTTGTCGCCGGCGATTGCAATGCTTACGACGGCGTCGGTTACATCGAAGCGGCGGCAGATCGCCATGGAGAGGTTTTTGAATCCTTCGATGTCGAGATCGGCGTTTTGAATTCCGCAATCAATTTCAACTATCATATTGGTTTGGTTATCGTCAGGCATATTTATTTTGTATCATCGAACGGTTCATCCGGAGCTTTTGGGTATGCGATCCTTCCGTGGTGATGTGCGGCAAGTGACTTTGCGATGCTTGCTTCTATCGTGCTTAGTTCACGCAGGGTAAGGTCGCACTCGTCGAATTGTCCGTCCTGAAGGCGTTTCATTGCCATGTTACGGACGATGGCCTCAATTCTTGTGGGAGTTACTTCATTGACGGATCTTGTTGCGCTTTCTACCGCGTCTGAAATCATAACAATGGCAGCTTCCTTGGTTTTGGGTTTCGGTCCCGGGTATCTGAATTCGGATTCTGAAACCGTTTTTTGCTTATCGTCCTGCTGCTTTTTTGCCTGATTATAAAAATACTCAATGAGTGTTGTTCCGTGGTGAGTTTCGATAAACTGCCTCAGTACCGCGGGCAAACCGTATTCGTGTGCGATCTCGATACCGTCTTTGACATGTCCGACAATGATCAACTGGCTCATCGCTGGAGAAAGCTGTTCGTGCCTGGATGCCGAACCCATCTGGTTTTCGACGAAGTATGGGGGCTTGTTTATCTTTCCTATGTCGTGATAATATGCACCGACCCTTGCGAGCAGTCCGTTTGCATTGATCGATTCTGCCGCGGATTCGGCGATAGAACCGATCAAGAG
>VRUF01000084.1 GCA_019456245.1 Planctomycetota bacterium
ATTGCTGAGAGCGCAACAGAGACTCTTGACGGGACGACAACGACCGACAAGGACGGGACAGCGGACGATGTGACAGTGACGGTCGACGACGACGCGACAGCGAGTGTAAGCACTGATGACGATACGGATGTGCTGGCGTACGAGTTCAGCAAGGATTTCCCGGAAATAAAGCTGCATGAGCAGTTGTATGAGGCGGAAATTGCAAAGCTGATAGCGAATATAGAAACGGAAATGGTTTTAATAGAATACAGGGACATATAAATGGAGACGAAAATCGAACATATTATCAGGGGTATTGATGAGATCAAGGCGGAGGTGAAGGGCTCTAAAAATTAATTTTTATAACACTCGTTATAACATTTGACATTTTTTGCGGGACAGTTTAAACTTCTATGCAACAGAACGGTACTTGTAAAGTGTTGTGTAGAAAAGAGTTACAAACGCAAGTCCTTTTTGCTACAAGACTTCGGCACGGCCCCGACGCCACTGTCGATCCGAAGGTTGAGGGTTCGAGTCCCTTCGGGGGCAGGGAAATCTTTTGTTCTCCATTTGCTTAAGGAACGTCTTCGTCAAATCCGCCATTGGAATATTCTTGAGGATGATGTAAGGGAAGTTTTTCCCTATGTGGGGCACCCCTATATTGTGCACTTTGATGCCTGGACATTTGCTAAATCGAACCTCTGGGCAAGTTTAATGCAAAAAATACTTTCAGACCTAGATCAGCAATTAAGCCTTGAGAAGATGCTTACAAAGGCCCGCGAAGATATTCTTCTTCAGGGTGTTGATATTTGGTCACTGCTTGATGGTCTTACTAAAGAACAAATCGAAGCTTTTGAAGAAGAACTTGGCGAAGATGTGTTGAAAAAATTTAAGGGTTGGGAGAAAGGTGAGGATGTTGGCGAAGCGTTATGGGATGCTTTGAAAGACAGACGGCACGAAGAAATAGAAGAACTAGAGAAATCCAGCAGCGAACTCAAAGAAGCGGAAGATTCTTATGCAATCAATCTTGCTGAAAAGGAAAGCGAACTGGAGGGATTTGAAATATGTGAGCAACAAAAATTACGAATGGAAATGACTGATTTGCAACACAGTCATGAAATAGAACTCAAACAGATGAATGCCAATCGCGAAACCATAGAAAGTACAATTCTAGCCGAAGTCGACAAGGCAATGGAAGAGAAGGCTCGTGAGGCTGCCTGGGGGGGCGTAAAAAGTCAAATGAAGACATTTGTGGGAAATGCATTTGATAACGCCGCTAGAGTCTGTGGTCAGACAAATGGGGAAGTTCCTTCATCTTTTTGCGAAATTGTTGAGGACATCGGACAATTTAGGAGATACATTAAAGGTCTTTCGCTGTCAAGCGTGATGTCTTTAGGGATCGTTCCGTTATCATTGCTGGTCGGGTTGTGTATCACAAAGATACCCGGCTTAGAAATAAATACTACTATAGGCGGATCAGTCGGTTGCATTTTCGGCATAGTAGCTTCTTTTAGCAAAGCATTGAAAAAGACAAATCAATGGCTTAAGGAACAGCAGGGAAATTATGAAGATGCAATTGAAAAAGCAAACAACGCTAATAAGAATGAAAGAGAGGCACTTCTTAAGGATCAGAGAGAAAGACGGATATTGCCTATTGAAAGCAGTATTGAGAAGTTGAAACATGAACAAAAAACTAAGATAAAAACACTTTCTAACATTCGCCAAGGAGAAAATAAGCGAGATCGAGAAGTTAAATTAACAGCTATTAATGATTACAAGCAAAGTGAAAATGATAAGATTAAAAATCTGAAAGCTAAGGTTAAAGAACATACTCGACGTGCCGGTATAACTGGTCGCAGCAAGACACTACGCGATCTCATTCAGGAACGAATCGAAAGTAAGTTTTATGATAAAAAGCTTGGTTTATTGCATCAGGTTCAAGAGGATCTCCGCGAAATAAGCGATGCGCTTCTTCCTAATATTATAACAGATGAAGAGAAAAAGCAGCAAGACAAACTCTTTCCTCGCGGTAAACCTCGTGTTATCCTGATAATCGACGATCTAGACCGTTGCCCCCCTGAACAGGTAGTCGAAATGCTTGAAGCTACACAGTTGCTAGTTAAAACAGAACTTTTTGTTGTAGTTCTTGCAATGGATGTTCGATATGTCACAAAAGCGTTAGAAAAGAATTACGACAAGATATTAGAATGTGACGGTCAGCCTTCAGGGCTTGATTACATTGAGAAGATTGTTCAAATTCCTTATCGCGTTCCAGAAGTATCTCCTGATGCAATGCCCTTATTTCTGCAACATCAAATGGCGATTGTTACACCAAAAGTAGAAGAACCAGAACCTCCGAAAGGTAGTCTTCCGGTAGACAAAACAATTGATTCAGGAGATGGAAATCAGCATCCTGTATTTACATCTTCTCTTACTGCCGATGGAGTTGCAAAAGAAAAAATGCTTCCAACTCAGGTGCAATTTTTTATTAAAGAGGAGGTATCTCTACTCAATGAATGTTGTAACGCTGTGGGTGTGAATCCCCGATCAATTCGACGTCTTGTGAATATCTTCAAACTGCTAAAGATTATCTGGTTTCATCGCGGGCAACACCGGGAACCTTCCGTAGAAGTCAAGCGGGCGATGATACTTCTACTGGCAGTTTCTGCCCGATATCCTGTAGCAATGAGAAAGGTGCTTCACTCACTGCACGAGGCGATGAGAAGCAACGAACCGCAAAACTTAAGAGAGAAACTAACGGATCATCTTGGACCTTTGGATTTCTTGCCATGTGAAAAGGTTCTTGGGGAGATTGGTTCAGATAATATGCGTTTGGTGAGATCATTCTCCTTCGTTGGTGAAGCAGAGGATGGAGAAGATGAAGCGAAGGATACGGATCAGGATCAGGGCTAAGCAAGGGCGTATGGCGTCAAAAGTCGTCCAAACCTAACCTGTAGATTTTGATCGCTTTTCCCGAGTATCGGACAGTTAATCCGATGGTACCCGAAAAAACAGCTTGCCAAGAGCGTTGTGCTCTAAATATTTGTGATTTAAAGAGATAAGTGGCTTTTTCCGTGGTCCCATTAACGCTTGACAAGCACAAGAGTCCCTTCAAGGCAGTGCAACCGAATCGGTTCCTGGAAACCGCTTCCCGTAAAACCGGTGTTCAGTTGCACCACCTGGTTTTGGATTAATTTAAAACCCATATACAGGCCGTAACTGGTCCTCTGCGGGTAGTGTCGCATAGTATTCGCCTCTTGTGCCAACCCATCCGACTCCCTGACGGTGTAGTTTTACCTGGATGACCGAGCCGTTACTATTTGTTACGTTTACGATCTGGCTATTTATGTCGTTGTTCATTGCGTACATCTGGTTCTGGGTTTTCTTTTTGTCGCTCTCATTGCCAAATATATAGCCGGCACCTGCCCCAACTGCTGCTCCGATCAATGTTGCTTCAGTATCACCGCCAGCCAATTGGCCAACACCGGCACCTGCCAATGCACCCAGAGCAGAGCCGGTTTGAGCATTGCTTTGGCATCCCGATATTATCAGAAGACCGAGGATTTGTGCTGATACTACCATAATTGTTACTGTTCTCTTAACCATTTTGCAGCTCCTTTCTAATTAGTTGTTGCTTTATTTATTCCCAACACGCTGTCTGCGGTTGAAGGTCGCACTGAAGCCAGCTTGCCGCTATTGCGACGAAATCTGTCATGTCAACTTTGCAGTCATTGTTAGTATCTCCCGCCGGTATCGAGAGGCATTCGGCTGCGATGGGTTCGTCAAGTATTGCGGCATGTATGTTCCAGATGCCGCTGCTGTTATCCTGGAAGACAACAAAGTTGCCGCTAATGGCCGGGTTGATCTGATCGGCAGAGTTGTTGGTAATAAAGAACTCTTTTTGGGTTGTAATATTGTACGCAACAATATCCCAATCGCCATAACGGTTGTCTTGCCAGACTATGATGTGCCCGTCAATATCAGGATTGCTCTGCGCCGCCGTTATCGATGAAACAACGGACTCTATCGGCCTTGCAGGTTCCTGTACATCGGCCTTAAATATATCCATGTCAGCAAAGAAATTATCTGCCCATACGACAGTTGTTCCAAAAATTGCGGGGCTTTGCTGATTGATGTCGAATCCGCCGATTATAAATGTCTGCAGGTCGGAAGTGTTGGTTATGTCAGTACCGTAAACATCAATATCCCCGCCCCCGGCATGTTCCCATGCGATAGTATTCTGATAGATGACAGGTTTTTGCTGATCGTCTTCGAATGGTGTCGCCAGTGTTTCGACCGGTGCGTTCTGATCGCTTATATCGGCTATGTAAATGTCCCAGTCACCGTAGTAGTTGTCCTGCCATGTTACGATATTTCCATAGATTGCCGGGTTTGTCTGGTCGTATTCATAATCTGCGACGACGAAAGTATTATCCGGTGCAAAAAGGTCAAGACCATAAATCCCCCAGTCGGTTTCGACATAATCCTGCCATACGACAATGTCTCCGAACACAGCCGGGTTTGTCTGGTCGTCTGTGAAGACCGCTACTGAAAAAACGTATGAACTCTGGTCGTCATAAATATCGGCAGCGTAGATGTCCCAGTCGCCGTCTACAAGCTCCTGCCATACCACAAGTCCGTTATGGATGTCGGGAGCCTGCTGCTCCTGATTTGACGGTGAAACTATAAATTCCTGAATGCCTGATGCCTTTGACGGATAAATGAGCAGTGCTATCTTTATCAAAAAAATTGTAATTTTGATTAGCGTCGTTGCTCTCATCTTCACTGTCTCCTTAGTTATTATTAGCCTCGTCATTAGCTGTTTTAAGTTCTACTGCAAATCTAAGCAGAACGGTTGCGGCTTCGGTGTTTTGCGGGTACTGTGAAGCTTTGGCGAACTGCTCTATGGATGTGTCTATTTCTCCTATGCCTAAGAGATGGTAGCCGAGAAGTAACTGCAGGTCGGGGTTTGAGGGGGACCGCTGGGTTTGGTCGGCGAGTTGGTCGATCTGTTTGAAAAGGAGTTTTTCGTCGAGGTAGAGGCCCCGAGGGTAGTAGATGCCTTCCTGGTCTGGTTGGAGATTGTTTATTACGGTTCGAAGTACTTGCACAGCATGTTCGAACCTTCCGTCAGCGAAGAGAGCCTGTGAGAATGCGTACGGGAGTATTATGTCTTCGGGTGCTAGCTTGATCGCTTCTTCGAATCGCTGGGCGGCTTTGGCGTACTCGGCATTTTCGAAGGCCTTCATGCCGGCTTCGAAGTATGTGTCGGCAATTTGCTGGTTTTCGGGGGTTGTATCCTGCTGGTTTTCGAGGTTCTCGCGAACGTCAGCATATGTTTCGTGTGTTGTGAAATTGTCGGCGGTGTAGGTGTCTGTTAGCTGGGCTGTTGAAGTATCGTAATAGTTATATGTGTAGTAGTTGTTTGTGTCGCCGTAAATCTGGCGTGCAACAGGCTGGTAGCCTCGCCACGTGTAGAGATGGCTCGGATACCAGTAGTAACGCATGTAGCGGTATTGGGGCCAGTAGCCGTTTAGGCTTACGAAGACGTATCTGCGTCTGTAGTATGGGTAGGTGTGGTGGACGCGGTAAGTGTTTCCCCAGTTGTACCATATGGAGAAGCGATAATTGGGGTTTATGATCCTGTGGAGAAGTCTGTTACGATGGTCTCTGTATACATGGTGGTGAGTGTTTCTGTTGTGGGGAGAATAGGGCCGGTCTTCGTATCGCCAATTGCGATGTCCGTTTCTTTTGCTAATGATGACCGTGTTGTGACTTGTTGGCTGATGCGAAGTTCTTTGTCTGTGACGGCCGCTGAAACTGCTGGATTTGATTGATACATCGTGATTGCGAGATGTGCCCGTAGAAGTATTCCTGACGCGATCGTTGGGCATTGTTCGGTTGCTAATCCTCAGGCCGCTGCCCCTGCGTTTTGATGCTGTGAGGCGCCTTTTGAAGTTGCTCGCATTCCTGCTCGAAGAACCGGTTTCTGATGAGATTCTTGTACGAATAGCTTTTCGAGGCGTTATTTTAGTTATAGTATCCGATCTTATTGTGGTTTTTGTATTGATTGCTGGAGTTGGCTTTCTGCGGAGGCCTGTTGTTTGATGTGATGCCATATTACGTTGATGGGATTTAGGCTTTTGTGTGATCTGTGTGTTGCTTCGCAAAGCGGGGCGTGACGGTGTCGAGGTTTTTAACGAAGTGCGCCCGCCAGTTGTGGTTTGTATGCTTTTAGAACTGCTCTTGATAATCGGCGAGCGTTTTATTTCACTGCTTTTTATCACCGTGATACTGCTTGAAGAACGATTTCCACTGCGAACACGGTTTGGTGCTGATCTTGCAGGTGCGGCTTGTTGTGTAGTTGTTTTTATGGTAGTGGCTCGGGCTTTGGGCTTGGTTTTGCCGGAAGTTCGTTGAGATGAAGAAGCAGATACTTTGGCGCCTCTGGAAGACGCGATGGATTTAGACGGTGTCGAAGTTTTTAAAGAAGTACGCCTGGCAGATGCGTTGTGTATGAGCCTGGAACTGCTTCTGGAAGAAGGCGAAGTTTTCTTTACGACGGAGAGACTGCTTGAAGAAAGATTGCCGCTGTGGGTACGGTTTGATGCTGCTCGTATAGGTGAAGATTGTCGTGTAGTTGTTCTTCTCGCTGTGGTCCGGGGTCTGGTGCTAATTCTTCTTGAGGTTGTTCGAGAGAGAGAAGAAGATACCGCGGCCGCTCTGGAAGACGCAGTTGATTTAGATGCTGATGATGACCGACTCGGCTGGCGGCGAACCTGTGGTGCGGGTTTGCGCGGCGCCCGTCGAGGCTGGGATGAGGATTGTCTTGAAACCGGTTTTGCGGTAGATTTTCGACTTGAAGACTTCCTGGTGGCCTTCTGTTGCGTAGATTTACCGGACTGCCTGGATGGTTTTGATCTGGTTTTTTTTGCAAACGCCGATTGGCTTACAAGTACAAGTAAAAACGCTGTTAGTAGAATAAAGCTTATTTTTTTTACCTTAGATCTTGCAGTTTTCATAATACACATCCTTTCTTATTAGGGTTTCCAAATATTCGTTAGTGTTGATATTTGTCCATGGAAGACGACATTGTGGGATGTTTTGCTTCTAGTGATGGTGTTCAGTAGTGTCTGTTTTGGGCTGTCGTGTTGATTATGGGCTATTATTTGTTTTTTCTGGCACATCTTAAATCCTTTCGCCAGTGTATTTTTGCCTGTTCTCGTTTCAGGCCTCATATATACAATACGCCAGTTATTACCGGATGTCAAGTAATTTTTTCAAATTTGTATTAAATTTTTAACATAGTAAAGTTGACTCACCTAAACATTTACTGTATAATATGTTACAGAGGGGCCAAAATGCCTTTTTGACTGTTATTTTGACATTTTGGCTTTCTCGTTTTTACAGTAGTTGCTATAATTGAAGAGAAATGCCTTGCCAAAAACGTAATAAAAGGCGAATGTGGAGATTGAATATCATGACGCAAAAGATTAAAAATCCGCTTGCTCAGGCACTTGGTTTGGTTTTTCAGGGGATGCGTGATAAAATGGGAGGGGTGTCCTCATCTCAGATTGCTTCCAGACTCGGCCTTGCCGCATCTCATTATAGAATGATCGAGGCAGGTTCGGCGATATTGCAGCCATTCAGGGCAATAAAAGTTGTGCAGACTTTCGATACGATCGAATTTGTGCCTTTGTGCCAGATGCTTGTTTCGTTGCAGATACTGGACTCGGTAAAACATTCTATTTCTGACATGCGAACAAATGCTGAACTTTTAGCAGAATCGACTCCCTCGCTCGCTAAGATACTCAAAAAACTTGATGGTGTTTTTGAGATAATCGAGAAACAGCCGCCGAGTGTTATTGCACGTCATATAGAATCTTCAGGACTGAAGAATGAATTGAACTCTTTCCTTACGACAGCACCGGTTTCCTTTACTTCCGATCAGATAGATAATTTTATGGCGCCGACGTATGAGTACCCGATATCAGGGCAGCTTTACAGCAAGATCGGAAATATCCTGCAGGGTGTCGCACCGTTCTATCTCGATACCGTATTGCAAATGATCAATAATCTTAAAGATGTCACGCCGCGAGTTACCGCAACCGAGCTGGCAAAATGGGAAGCGACACGAAAGAATCAGTTTTCGCATATAATAGGTATTGTGCGTGATCCCGGTGTTATGATGGATTTTACCACATTCGATTATAATTATCTATGGGATGAGAGCTTTAAGAAAATACTGATCATATACCAGAATGAGCAGGCAGAATCGGCAATTTCAATAAAACAGAAGATTTGCAAGCTGCTGCGTGAAAGATTCGAGTCCCAGCGTATGCGATATGAACGCGAACTCGATACTTTTGACGAGGTTTTGTCGGAGAAATTAAGGATCGAGTCAGGCGCGGGAAATTTCGAATGTATAGACGATATACTTTTGTACCAGGACATGCCTATGAATAACCTGTGGGCGTATGTTATGGAAAGCGGTTACGTTGTTCCCTTTATTGATAATGCCACGATCGAACCGAGTTCGGCGGACATATACGGAACCAGCCTTGGATACGATGAAACTTGTCAAAAACTAATCAAGATACGTCAATTATGCAGCGAGGTCGGATTTGGACTTTAATAACGAACTATTGCCTTCGGTAGAGATAGTGAAAATACTGCCCGCGTTTTCTGCGGAGGAAGTTTTTGCGCAGGATAAGTGTTACCTGGGAATAAGTCTTGCGAATCCTGTTTTCGATAAAAAAAATCTTAATGCGCTGCTGTTATGGGCGTCTGCGAATTTCAAACAATGTCTGGTTGTTATCGGCGATGATCTGTGTAGGTTCAATCAGAAGATACTGTATGGGTTTGGAGAAGATGAGTGTTTAAACGTGGCGAGGGCCCTTGGCGACGTCTTCATCGAAAATTATTCAGCAGTTTTCGAACAATTTGACGCCGATGTTATAACAATAAGCAGATGGGGCGAGCATGTCGAAAGCGATATGTACCGTAAGTCAAGGGAGGTGATCGAAAGTATTTTTATTAATAATTCTGAATTTAGATCAATGGTAGCCAAGGATGCGGTATCTTTTGTCAAGAGGCAGAAGAAACATGATGCTGAATTTGCGGTCACAGATGATGAAGCAATAGATTTGTGTTGTGAATATCTTTTGGAGGAGATAGCTGTATTTAATATTTTATCCGAACAGGGCTTCAGGGTTGAACTTTATCCGGGTTCGGAACTGAACGCTTTAGTTGAAGTTGCAAAAGGTAAATTTCCGGATGTCCCGCAAGGTCTGAAAAATAGAATTAATGTAGAACTTAGAATATGTTGAAGCGAGCAGAATAGCCCTTGACCATTACCATAATATTATCGTTGTTGTTTGTGTTGATTCTTTACCTTGGTATAGGTGTGGTAGTGGGGCGGCGCACTTCCGGAATTGCCGATCTTCTCCCTTTGTCGTCCAGCAGAAAGGCACGCGTAAATAACTCCGCTGAATTTTCATCCAGCACGGTTGCAACCAGCATCTCGTTTGCCACGGTTATAATGGCTTTTTTCGAGCTTGCCGGTTATTTTGGCCTCTGGCTTTTGTGGACAGTTGTAACAACTGTTATCGGCTTGCTTGTAGTTCGTTTATTCGCTAAAAGAATATGGGGCTATATTTCTGTTTACAAGCGACGTCCCACGCTGCATGATTTTCTCGGTGATCGATTCAACTCCAAATCACTCTCGCGGGTCGGGGCGGTATGTACCAGCCTTGGTTTTCTCGGTGCCTTTGCAGCCGAGTTGACGGTTGGGTCGCGATTCTTCGCTGGGCTGATACCGGCAGTTCCATCATGGACCATAGTCGTAACTCTCTCGACGGTGGCGTTTATCTATACAGCCTTTGGGGGATTTCGAGCGGTAATAGTCACTGACAGGGTGCAGATGGTTTCAATATGGCTGCTCCTTGTTTCGCTGCCGGTTTTTTATGTCTATTACATTCTTACTCACGGTGGCTGGGAAAGCAGCTTTAACAGTATGCCGAAATCCGTACTGAGTTTTTCGGTTGCCGACAGGGCCGGGCTTACAGCATTTATGCTCGGTATTTTTGTGATTAACGTTCCTGCATTTATCTCGGATATGAGTGTCTGGCAACGGATATCAGGCGCTCAGAATAGTAAAACCGTGACAAAGGGCTTGCTCAGCGGAATTTTTAACGCGTCGATAACATGGACATTGCTGGTTCTGCTGGCGTGCTTTGTGTTTATGATAGTAAGGCCGGGCGAGGGGGTAAACCCTCTGATATCGCTGATACGTGTTGTTGGCAAGACGGGGGGGCTGTTTGGTATGAGCGTTCTGTTTGTGACGATCCTTGGTCTCTACGGGGCCATGCTTTCGACCGCGTCCACGCAGTTGATAGCCGTTTCGCATACTCTGTATGTCGACGTGTTCTTACCCTTTGTCAAACACAAACCCGATGGGAAAGTGGATTCGAAAAAAGAACTTAACATGCCGCGGATTATCCTGGTGGTTGCAGCGATTATATCCACTCTGCTCGTTCAGTTATTATCGATGGCGGGTTTTTCTATTGCCGATCTCGTCTTTGCAATCTATGGAGCTCAACTTGGTTTATGTCCCCTGGTGCTCATATCGCTAATGGTCAGTCGTGAAAATCTCAAACGGCTGTCAAAG
>VRUF01000353.1 GCA_019456245.1 Planctomycetota bacterium
CCAATCTGGATCCTGTCAAGCACACAAGCCTTCCCAAGATCGATCCCCTCAACGGTAATATTCTCAGCAAACTCACCAAAACCGATCGAACGCCCCATCTCCGAGCTAAACCGATCGACATCTTCCTTTGCTAATAAACTAACCTGCCGATGCCAATTCCCCGCATGCGCATCACCAACAACCCCGCGCGAATCGACAACAATCCCCTCAACAGGCACCTTAACCGTACCTTTCTCCAAAGAAACATTAACAGAAACAACGCGACCAATAAAACCCATATCAAGTCCCTTCTACCTTTTATATAATTAGCATCGCCAAAGGCGATTCCACCACTTCATCATTGGACATTCCGTGTTGAGTGTTGGCTATTCAGCTTTTCTTTATCCTCCAATGCCATGCATCCAGTCATGCTCACAAGGCCCCCCGCATTCCGGCTTTAATAAAACCGCTTCACGAATAGCTTTCTCTGTACCAAGCTTACGCACACTAAGCGAAATATCCGAAAACAAACAAGGCCGTATCTTCCCTTCGCTGGAAAGACGTAATCGATTACACCGCCCGCAATCCCCACCGCTTCCTCCTTCAACAACTGAGAAACTGCCCTTCTCAAAATCCATCAACCGGATCGTCCTCATCTTCAGCCCATGTTCCTCACCAAACCGCCGAACAGACTCAATATCAGTCTTCGTCGAAAAATCTCCAACAACACAATTGATCTTAACCGGCCCAAGCCCCGCATCCAAAGCCGCCTCGATCCCCCTAACAACCTGCCCAATATCCCCGCCCCGGGTAACTGCCTCGTATCTATCCGCATCAAAAGTATCCACACTAACATTAACCCGCCCAAGCCCGGCATCGGCCAATGGCTTCGCATAATCCGCAAGCAATATCCCATTAGTAGTAAGCCCAAAATCCTCGATTCCCCCGATCTGCGAAATCATCTCAACAAGCCCAACGATCCCGCGCCGAACCAATGGCTCACCACCGGTCAATCGTACCTTACGAACACCAAGCCCAACTGCGCAGCGAACAACTTCGGCAATCTCCTCAAAAGAAAGAATATCCCCATGCCCCAAAAGTTTAACCCCATCGGAGGGCATACAATACCGACACCGAAGGTTACAACGATCAGTAACAGAAACCCGCAAATAATTAATTATACGCCCAAATCTATCTTCCATCAAAATCCCGCATAAAAAGCGATTGCCAAAGGCAATCATCCGCTTCACTTAACCCCCGATCCCTGCGTTCGGGGGTAAGGGCCGACCTGTCCGCCGTAGTTGGTTTCTTCGTAGCCTACGGCGAAGTAGAATAACGAAGGAGGAAAGGCCCGCATAAATCTTCACGACCCACTACTCACGACAACCGCGCCCGCGACCATATCGCCAAACCACAGCCAAATGTAAGCACTATACCAAAAACCAACTGAAACGCACCTAACGATTCACCGATCACCAGATGCGAAACAAGCAGCGTCGTAAAAGGAGTAACCAACAGAACAAGCGAAGGTATAGTTGCCCCGATACGCTTAATAGAAGTATAGAACAGCGTATGCGCAAACGCAATGCTCAGCACACCGGAAACAACAATATAAATCCACGGCCGCAAACCCATACTAAACGCCTGCGCCGGTTTGCCAAACAACAGAGCAAACCCGCCAAGTCCAATAACCGTATAAATGCTTATCACAGAAAAACCAACCCGCACATCGATATCCTTAAAGCATACCTTGATAGATATAGTATACACGGCCCACACCAAAGAAAATGCCAATAT
>VRUF01000085.1 GCA_019456245.1 Planctomycetota bacterium
GCAACAATACAGCGTAGGCATAATAGTTGCCCGGGGATACCTTTGAGCTAAATACTGCGTTTGTTAGCAAATTGCTTGTTTTGTCGGGGTCAGATTTGTTCGATATGTTTGTTGGCGATAGGATCGCTTTATGTTCGGCTTTTAATTTTTTTCCTGGGGGGCCTCTATTGTGCAGATCAATCATTTTCTTGAAAATTCGGCGCGGCATTTTCCTGATAAGGATGCGGTTTGGTTCGATGGTAAGTGGAAGAGCTACCGCGAAATGAATACGATGGCTAATAAGATCGGCAATCAGCTTGTTTCGCTTGGTATCGCCCGGGGTGACAGAATCGCAATCCTTTATAAAAACTCGTTCGAGTATATCGCGGCGTATTTCGGGATATTAAAAGCCGGCGGTGTTACTGTCGCATTGAACGGGGAGACTAATACCGATGCGGTGATATATGCGCTTAATAATTCGGGGGCCAAGGCGATCATCACTAACAGCGATTATTCAGAGTATTTATTGCCGGCTTTGGGAAAAACTTGTGAGATGCAGTATGTTATTATCGACCAGGAGGACGTATCGGAGTATGTTGAGACGGCCGATTGCAGTGAGGTAGTGAAACTTTGCGATGTGTTTGAAAACGGAGACGAGAGTGAGCCGGATGTAGAGTGCATAGACACGGACCTTGCATCGATTGTTTATACTTCCGGGAGTACGGGAAAACCCAAAGGGGTTATGCTTACGCATCTTAATGTTGTCAGCAATACGATCTCTATAATTAAGTATCTTGAGCTTACGGAAGACGATCGTATTATGGTGGTTCTGCCGTTTTACTATATTTACGGTCAGTCGCTGCTTACGACTCATTTTTGCGTTGGGGGATCGCTTGTTATCGAAAACCGGCTTGTCTATCCGCAGATCGCACTGGAGACGATGAAGAGTATGGAAGTTACAGGTCTTGCCGGTGTTCCTTCGACCTTTCTTATAATGCTGAACAGGACGAACGTTCGTAAATTCGAATTTCCCGCATTGCGATATGTAACGCAAGCCGGCGGTGCGATGGCGGTTAAGACACAAAAGGAGGTGGCTAAGGTGTTTAGCAATGCGAAAGTGTTTATTATGTACGGTGCTACGGAGGCTGCGCCGAGGCTTTGTTATGTTCCGCCGGAAAAACTGCATGAAAAGTGGGGGTCCATCGGGATACCGCTGGATAATGTGGAGGTGTTCGTGGCGGACGATCATGGAAAGAAGTTAGCCGTTGGCGAGGAAGGCGAGATAGTTGCGCGGGGATCGAATATTATGGCCGGGTACTGGCGAGATGCGCATGCGACGGCCGAAGCGATCAGGCATGGGTTGTATTTTACGGGTGATAAGGGTGTAATGGACGAGGACGGGTATATTTTTGTTGTCGGGAGGAAGAAAGATATTATCAAGTCGGGAGGATTCAGGATCAGCTCGAAGGAGATCGAGGAGGCGTTGCTTGAAAATGACGATATTCACGAGGTTGCGGTTGTCGGTGTGGTGGATGAGATTTTTGGTGAAGCGATAAAGGCGTTTATCGTGCCGAAGTCGGGGATAAAGATCGGTCTGGACGCGGTGAAGAAACAGTTGAAGAAATTGCTGCCGCCTTTTAAGCATCCAAAGTATTTTGAGATCAGCAAGTCACTGCCGAAAAACGAGTCGGGGAAGATCATGAAGACGAAATTGCTCGAAAAGAAAAAGCCGGCGCAAACATCTGATGTGAGTTGACCATATGGGCAACAAGTTGCCCATGCTACTTTATTCTTTTTACATACACCGCGTAGTGGTCTTGTACCTGTTCTACTTTGATTACCTCTTGTCCCTGGTCGGCGAAACTTGCCGGGACATTTCTTGCCGGTTCTCCGGCATCGAGGAGTACTTCGAGGGTCTGCCCGATGTCGATCATTTCGAGTGCGATCTTTGCTTTAACGAAATTTAACGGACATTGGACGCCTCTCAGATCGGAAGTAGTCGGTTTTGTTTCGGCAACATCGGTTGCCTGCTTTTCTTCGGCAGGTTTTGCTCTGAATTTTAGATTCGCGTCCAGCGAAAGGAACAGTTCCTCTATGCGGGAGACTGTATTTTCGATCTGTGGGAACAAATCTGTTAATGTTTCTTTGTCTCCTAAACGCCAGTCGAGGGCGTCTTCGAGGAGGTCGGCGGTTTTTGCGGTAAGCCATCCGGGTATGATGAGGTGTTCTTTGAAGAGGTCGAAGACCTGTCTGTCTTTTTTTGGCTGGGCGCCGAATACTATCAGCAATGCACGGGATGCCGAGAGTATGGCGTTGTAAAGTGTGTCGCTTTTTTCGGGTTCCTTAGAGGCTGCGGCAGCTTTTTTGAGCAGGTCTTTTGCCTGCTGGATGTCAAACTTGATCACGTCGGTTACTCCTGCGCCGCATTCTCCCGGGCCCCTGCCGGCGAGTGAGAAGGGTTCATCCGAACCGAAGTCCTTATAGAAATCTTCGGGATATTCGTCGAGAGTGAAATCTCCGCAGCGTTTTACCAGTTCTGTTATTCTGGACTGGGACCGGTTTTCATCAGTAAGAATGGACACAATAAGTTTGGGGATTTTTTTGGCTGGTACGGTGCCGACGTTCTTAGCCAGGGTAGCATTTGCTTCTTCTGTTTTGCCGCCGACGAGGACATCGTAGCATGGCATTAGTTTTCCGTTTACCCTTTTCGCCCTGCCCTGGAAGCCGATTGGGGCTATGTTGTGCTGGCCGCATGAGTTTGGGCAGCCGCTTATTCTTATGGTTGTGGATCGATGGTCGTCAGCGGTTGCAGTTTCGGCGAGCTTTTCGGATATCGCGTCGGCGAGGCTTCTTGAGAGGCAAAGTCCGAGTTTGCATGTGGCTGCGCCTGTGCATGCGACGAGTTTTGGCCCGCGGCCGATCACGTCGTCAGTCAGGGTTTTTAGATCGGCTGTGATTTTGTCTGCATCTTTGTTAAGGACGGTGGTGATTAGTATGTCCTGATTCTGTGTTGTTCTTACCGGTGAGGTGCTGTATTTTTCTGCGATTTGTGCAACTTCGGCGAGATTGTCGGCTGTGATGTCACCGAGGTGGAGCCTCAGCTTTACGGTGACATGTTCGCCGTCTTTTTCACCGGTTATGTTCAGTGTTTCTGTGTCGGTTGTCGGCGTATCGGTCGATGGGGAGGCAGTACCCATGTCTCTTATTTGCGGGATGTCGCCTTTTAGGCCGTCTTTACTTATTTGGGCGCGGATGTCTTTGTAGATTTGTATGAACTTTTCTTTGCCCAGTCTTGCGACCACGTAACGCAAACGGGCTTTGTGTTTGTTTGATCGGTCACCGTGTGCGTCGAAAACCTGTTTTAAAGTTTCGGCCATTTCGAAAATCTTCTCTTCTACGATGAAGTCTTCCAGTTTAATCGCGATGGCAGGGTTTGAGCCGAGGCCGCCGGCAGCGTAAACTGCGAAACCTTTTTGGCCGTCTTTGATGTGGGCAAAGAATCCCAGGTCGGTGACCGAAGCGAGGGCGCAATCGTTGGAGCAGCCGGAAAATGCTATCTTGAATTTGCGGGGGAGGCGGAAGGAGCTTCTTGCCTGGAGGAGATATTCGGCGACCGCGACGGCGTGTGGTGATACGTCGAACTTTTCGTTGGGACAGACGCCTGCTCTCGGGCATGCGCTTACGTTGCGTACCGTGTTACCTCCGCCTCCGCGTGCGCTTAGGCCGACTTCGAGAAGACTTTCCAGAACGTCGGCTGTGTTTTCTATGGCGACTTCGTGTATCTGTATGTCCTGGCGGGTTGTCACGTGCAAAATGCCGTTGCCGTATTTTTTGCTAAGCTGGCTTATCCTTTGCAACTGGTAAGGTTTTACGAGTCCTGCGCCAATTCTTATTCGTACCATGTATTTTCCTTCTTCTCGTTGTTCGTAAATGCCCATCGGTACCCTGTATGCACGGAAGGCTATTGGGGTTGTGTCACCATCGAGGAATTTTTGGACCTCGGAGCGGAATTTTGACACATCCTCGGTTACAGTTATGGGAATATTCAGGATCGGTTCGTTAGTCATTTTTATCTTTCAATCGTCAGGTGTACTTCGGTTACTTTGTTATCTTCGATATTAAAACCCTTTATGGCCGGCGTCGGCTCGGCAACAGAGATTATAATATACACGACATCGGGCGTCAGGGCCAATCGAATATCTTCTTCGGAAGGCCTTGCCGGTGTTTCAGGGTGGCTGTGGTATATCGCGAGCATTTTTGTGTTGGCAGAACGCATGTTTTTTATCGCGGCGAACTGCTCTTGCGGTTCCATTGTATAGTGTTCGTTGCTCTTGTCGGTATTTGTCATTTTGTAGAGCTTTTCTATGTGATCACTCTTGCCTGCGAGGATGCCGCATATTTCCAGAGGCGCACCCTGCTTTGCCTGGACGATGATCTCGTCTGCGATATCGGCTGGAATAGTTAGTTTTAGCATTTGCAATCCTTAATGTTACATACCTGCTGCTCTTCGTCTATCAATTCTGTGATCGTAGGTGAATCGCCGCAGATGGGGCAGTTCGGATTTTTGTTTAGTGACACTTTGCGAAACTGCATGTTCAGTGCGTTGTATGTCAACAGCGTATTTGTGAGAAGGTCGCCGAGGCCGAGGAAATGTTTTATCGCCTCTGTTGCCTGAAGAGAGCCGACTACACCAGCAAGGACGCCGAGTACGCCTGCCTGCGAACACGAAGGTACCGCGTTAGCCGGCGGAGGTGAGTTGAAGATGCAGCGGTAACATGCTGATTCGCCGGGGAGGATCGTAATTAACTGGCCGTCGAACCTTAGTATTCCCGCGTGTGAAAGCGGGACCTTCTCGAAGACACAGGCGTCGTTTACGAGAAACTTTGCGGGAAAATTATCCGTTCCGTCAATTACGAAATCATACTGGCGTACTATTTCTGCGATGTTGTCTGCCTTTGCCCATGCTTTATATGTATTGACTTTGACGTCGGGGTTTATCTGCTGAATCTTGTTTTGGGCAGACTGCACCTTTGGTGTACCTACGTCGGCGGTGTGGTGAATTACCTGCCGCTGAAGATTTGTCAGGTCGACGTTATCTGCGTCTATCAGGCCTATCGTGCCGACACCTGCCGCTGCGAGGTAGAGCGCAGCGGGTGCTCCGAGGCCGCCTGCACCTACTATGAGTACCTTTGAGTTCAGGAGTTTTTCCTGGCCGGCGCCGCCAACCTCTTCGAGGATTATGTGACGGCTGTATCGTTCTATTTGCTGATCGTTAAGGCTCATCTGCCACCTCCCATGAAGTATAAAAACTCTATCTTGTCATCGTCCTTTAAGTTTGTTGTGTCAAAATCCGGTCTTTTCAGTATCTGGCCGTTGTACTCTACGGAAACCATGTCAGGCATTTTGACTTGTTCTACCGTGAGCAACTGGCTTACCGTCATTTGGTTTTCAAATTGTTTTTCTTCGCCATTAATCGTTAATTTCATGATGTCTCCTGTATCGCTTTTGTTATACCCTTAAGGGTAGTAAATGCTCGCGAGTAAAATGATAACTATTTATTAACAACCAAGTTACCGCGAACAAAACGGAATTTTTCAATCATGATCAGTCTATTGCCTGCTGAAAATCGTTTTTTATGTCTTCGAAATGCTCGATGCCGACCGATACACGGATCATGTCGTCGGTGACGGACATTTCGATACGCTTTTGTTCGTCGAATTCATGGAAGATCGTTGACGCCGGATGAAGTACCAGCGTTTTCGCGTCGCCGAGGTTTGCTGCGTTCTTTGCCAGCTTTACCGAATCGATGAATTTTTCGGATAGCTCTTTCGATCCAAGGCCAAATGTCAGCAACCCCCCTGCCATTGAGTTTAACTGGTCGGCGACCCTTTGGTTGGAATCACTGGCGGGGAGGCCGGGATAATTTACCCATGACACCTTAGTATGATCATTTAGATAGTTTGCCAGTTTTAGAGCATTTGCGCAATGGGTTTTCATCCTAATCGGGAGAGTTTCCAGGCCCTGGAGCATTATGAAGGAATTCATCGGTGCGGGACAGCCGCCGAGATCTCTGTATACCAGGTTTCGCAGATGGGAAAGGAAGGCGAGGGGGCCGGCTTTTTTGGAGGTGTTTTTAATGTCGGTAAATACTCCGTTTCGCCAGTTATAGTTGCCGGTGTCTATTATCGCCCCGCCGATGGCAGTTCCGTGGCCGTTTATGTATTTTGAGGTTGAATGGATCACAATGTCTGCGCCCAGGTCGCCGGGTTTTACGAGAATCGGAGTTGCAGAGGTGTTGTCAACGATGAGTGGGATGTTGAATTTTTTGGCAGCGCGGGCAATTGCTTTTATATCCGGTATTTCCAGGGACGGATTTGGGATCGTTTCGAGGAAAATGAGCTTTGTGCGGTCGTCTATATTGCTTATGAAGGTTTCGGTGTTGGCAGCGTTTGCGAAAACTGTTTCGATGGAAAAACGGGGCAGGATATTTTCGAATAAGGAGACCGTACCGCCGAATATGCCTGTGGCGGCGAGTATCTTGTCGCCTGATCTTGTGAGGGATAAAACTGTTGAAGATATTGCGGCCATTCCGCTTGAAGTTGCAATGCAGCCAATGGAGTTTTCGAGATCGGCGAGCCTTTTCTCAAGTGCAAGGGATGTGGGGTTTGCGATGCGTGTGTAAATGTATCCCGGCGTTTTGCCTGCGAAGACATCGGCGAGTTCGGCAGCGGTGTCGAAAGCGTACGAGACGGTCTGGTATATTGGCGTAACCGTTGCGCCAAAGCCGTTGCCTGCGGTTGTGCCGTGTATTGCTAAAGTTTCAGGTTTCATATTTTTTCCCGTTTCAATTCTAAACGTAATATTCAATCAGATATTTTTTTGCTTTTAGTAATTCGCATATTTCATTTATGGCGACGTCGCTGTTCTTTATGGAATCAATCTGCATATCGGGAACAGTTTTGCTGAACCTGTTTTCGCCTATGTTGACGACTACGCATTCGTTTGGGCTGTTGAGGGTTTTTATCATTTCGAGTTCGTAGTCGTCCAGGTCGCTTGCGGTTGTGATCAATATCAGGCCCGCGTCTGTGAAGAGGTGGGCTACTTCGCCGAGCCTGCGGAGATATTCATCTCTCAGGCTGGCGTCGTTGATGTCTGCGTCTATGCCGTGGAGAGTATTCGATATTCCGAGGTAGTAGACGTATCTGCCTTTATTGAACAGGTATGCCTCAAGGTCCTTGGCGAGATCGCTCTTGCCGGAATCTGCCGGGCCTGTGACAAGGACGAGGGCGGACCTTTGGTCGTATTGGCCGCTGCGAAGTCCCTGGGTAAGTTTTGACCGGTCCCAGCTTTTCTGTCTTTGGTTTACGTGCTCGGTTATGCGGTCGGTTTTGTCTTCGACCGAGCCGAGTATTAGTCCGCCGCCTGCAATCTCGTAATTGTCAACGATGACGAATCTGCCAGTTTGCTGGATCTGCGTGGCGAGATCGAACGCAGCGGGTTTTAGGGTCTCGAGAATGCACTCGGCGACGTCGTGGCGTTCGACCTGTTCGGCGTAGCTGCTTGTGGTAAGGTCCGAGGCGTCAAGGACCGTGTTTACCGACCTTAGCCATACGGGCATTCTTGAGCCGGCGAGCTTTATTTTGTAACGCTTGGATTTGATCATCGGGTGGCGTCCGAGCCAGAGGATGTTGGCGCGTATCTTTGTGCTCATGTTCGGCTGGACGTCGGCGACTTTGCACATCAGTTCACCGGGATTGATGTATATCTGGGTATCGAGGGTAAAGCCGGTGGACTGACCGGCAATCGCGGTCTGCTGGGACGTGAGGTTGAAGCCTTCTATAGATGCGATCGTTGAAGTTTTTTCTGACGGAAGGAAAATTACTTCGTCGCCGACTTTTATTGTGCCGGTTTCTATTCTCCCGGCGATAATTCTACGGTCATCGCCATCTGCGGTGAACTTGTAAATATCCTGAACCGGGAATCTGAATGGTTTATCGGTAACGGGCGCTTCTTTTTCGAAACTGTCGAAGGCTTCTAATACTGTTGGGCCGGTGTACCAGGACATCGCCGCCGAATTTGTGACTATGTTGTCACCTTCGCGGGCGCTGGCTGGGATGTAGAATTTTGGCTCGAGATTTATGGCCTTAAGGAATTCGGCGTATTCGGTTACTATGTTATCGAATACGGTTTTGTCGTAATCGACGAGGTCCATTTTGTTTACGCAGATCGCAACCGATCTTACGCCAAGCATGCTTAGGAGGTATCCGTGGCGGCGCGAGTTTTCCTGTACGCCTTCTTTTGCGTCTATGCAGAGCAGAGCAGCTTCTGCTCGGGCTGCGCCGGAGACCATGTTCTTTAGGAACTCGATGTGGCCGGGGGCATCTATGATGATGTATTCTCGCTTTTGCGACTTGAAGAAGCATCGCGCCGAGTCGATGGTTATACCCTGAGCCTGCTCGTCTTTCAGGGCGTCAAGCAAAAACGCATATTCGAAAGGCTTGCTGTTTTTTTTGCAGTTTGCTTTTACCTGCGCGAGCTTGCCTTCGGGCAGAGAGTCCGTATCGGCGAGGAGACGGCCAATTACGGTGCTTTTGCCATGGTCGACGTGGCCGATGACAACTACATTCATCTGGTCGCGAGTCGTTAGCGTATTTGTATTTTTATCATTTATATTGTCGTTCATTGTTATTCCTTTTTTGGCTGCCGGCCTACATGTATCCGTCGCGGCGTAATGTCTCGAGGCCGTTGCAGTCCTCTTTGTCCTGTTCTCTGCCTGATCGTTCGGCGATGTTGGAAAACTTTCCGCTTCTAAGCTCTTCGATGATCTCGGCTACATTTGTCGAAGTTGAATCGACCGGTGAAGTACATGGATAGCATCCGAGTGATCGGTAACGTTTGCCGGTACCCTTGTCAAAGTACAAGTCGATAATCGGGATGTTTTCGCGCTGGATGTATTCCCATATATTCAGCTCTGTCCAGTCGAGGAGCGGATGTATCCTGAGGTGGGTTCCCGGTGCGAAATCTGTTTTGAACTGGTTCCATAGCTCCGGCGGCTGGTCGCCGACGTCCCAGTCGTTCTGCTCGCCGCGCGGAGAGAAATATCTTTCCTTGCTTCTTGAGCCTTCTTCGTCTGCGCGGACTCCGACGATGACACCGGTGTATGGTTCGGTGTCTGTGTGACGGACGTACTTGCCTGCTTCATGGTCGAGAATCCAGCGGGGCCAGGCACCTGACAGAGTGTTTTTTAGTGCCTTGGTCTTTAGATTCTGACAGCACTGAATCCTTGTTGCATTGCCGTCCGGGAAGGTCTGCTTGTCCTCTAGCGCCTGGGTATTCTGGCCGTATATCATGTTCAGTTTCCAGTCCAATGCCAACTTGTCGCGGTATTCGATCATGGCCGGCACCTTGTAACTGGTATCGATGTGCATCAGCGGAATCGGAACGTGTCCGAAGAAGGCCTTTCTTGCCAGCCAGAGTAAAACTGTGCTGTCTTTGCCGATCGACCAGAGCATTACGAGCTGTTTGAACTCGCGGTAGGCCTCGCGTAATATGTATATTCCCTGTGATTCAAGGACGTCAAGCTGATCCATTATATTGTCTCCTTTGGGTCTGTTCGTTTGTCTTTTGAAAGGTGGAGGCCGCACTCTTTGTGTTCTGGCTGCTCCCACCACCATCGCCCTGCCCGGATGTTTTCGCCGTCTTTTACCGGCCTGGTGCAAGGGGCGCAACCGATACTTGGATAATTCATATCGTGTAGCTTATTGTATGGAATATCATTTTTGCGGATGTATTCCCAGGTCTGCTCAAGGGTCCAGTCGGCAAGGGGCAGAATCTTTACGAGCTGATTGGACGAGTCCCAATCGATTCGTTTTAAATCGCTTCTTGTGACGGACTGGTCGCTTCTTAATCCGCATATCCATGCATCGAGTTGAGCGAGTTTTTTCTTTAACGGTGCAACCTTGCGAACCTGGCAGCATAAGCGGCGGTTGTCGATGCGTTCGTAAAACAGGTTGGGACCGTGATCGTTTAGCATCTTGGTTAGCTGGGCAGAGTCCGGCGTCAGCATTTCTATCTTTATGCCGTATTTCTTGCGAGTTTGGTCTATTACGTCATACGTTTCCTGCGGCAGACGCCCGGTGTCAAGAGTAAATATCCGTACATCGTCTGCCAGCTTCAGGAGCATGTGCGTTATTACCTGATCTTCTATGCTGAAGCTGGAGGCCAGAGCTATTTTGTCGTCGAATGTCTTTACCGCTTCGGCAAGCAACGCCTGGGCGCCCAGGTCCTGTGTTATTTTTTCAAGTTTGGTAATGCGTTGATCCATTTTACAGTTCCATAACTAAATTTCATATTCGGGTCGTTTCAGGCGACCAAAATTTATCTTTGCCCAGAGACGCTCATGTCCGTAATAAATACCCAGTTTGATTAGCGTATCAGCCAAACCGATGGTGGCAGCCATCTCGAGCTTGCCCGTCAATACCATGACAACTGAGAAAGTAATCACCGTAGCCAGTATTCGCCAACTTAAGGCCTTAATCAGACTTCTATAATGCGTTTCCAAAACTAACTCCGTTTATGCCCAGACCCTTAGTGCTGTGTCAATCTTAAATTTACGGGTTCTTGCTTGTATTCAACGAGCATCTACTGCGTCAGAAAGCCTCGTCC
>VRUF01000354.1 GCA_019456245.1 Planctomycetota bacterium
GAGGAAGAGGAAGCAGTGCCTTTTGATGAATCCGGGGCTTTTAATCCGGAGATATTTAAAAATATCGCAGACGCCTTATATCCGGGTTTTAGTTTCAGGGATGTATATGATAATATCGGGTTGGAAGAGGTAAGGAAAAAAATAAGGTTTGAAGCGATAGGGACTTATGGTCAAAACGATCCCGCGAAAGTCAACCAAATCGAGTCCAGCCTTGATGAATGGTTGAGGATTCTCTTTCAAATGGCAGAAACCTTGCCCGAGGAAGAAAAAAACCGGTCTTTCCTTGAAGTGATAAGCAAGGTTGGCGCATGGCTTACCACTCCAATAGGCGGAGAACCAAGAATGACCAGAAGAGAAATAAGCAAAATACCAAAAATGGAAGAGGGGCCTCCGATTGGTGTAGAATTCCCAGCTAAAACTGAACCTGATTTACAAGTAAGGCTGCCCACATTTGAAGATAAAGAACAACAGTTACAAGGTTTAACAAAGGATAAGGGCTTTTTGAAAAACATCTTCAAAAAACGTAAAGACCAGACCCGAGGATTAACCGGGATCATGATGGGCCATTAGAATATAGGGTTTTTAATGAAATGGATTTCCTTAAACCAAAAGATAGTTTCCTTAAACCGAAAGTTGATTTCCTTAAACCTTCCAGTACTTTTTTAAAGCCTCTCGGCAAACCTTCTCTCTCACAGACTTTAGAACAGCAGATAGCCGAACAGGAACGTATTGCTCAGTTCAGCCGTATACCCATACCCGGAAAGAAAGAAAAACTACGTATCTTTGATATCCTCGAATGGGCCCGATATCCAATTACCAACATGCTTTACACCGCGGCAAAAGAAGCAAAAGATGATGATCTGAAATTCGATGATGTGGGGAAAATCCTCAAATCGGCAGTATACGGGGCAATGCTCAAAGAAAAAAGAAACACAGAAGATGTCTTGAAACTTCTCTTCCCGAAACTAAAACCCTGGCAGCACACGGTATTCGGCGTAGCAGGAGACATTATCACCGACCCTCTTACCTGGATGACATTCGGCGGGGCGGCGGCTGGTAAAGCTGGTCTCCGGGCAGCGGGCGCATCCCGACAAATAGCAGCAAAAACCATTGCGAAAATCGGCCAGAAAGGGGCAAAGATAACGGCTCGTGAAGGTGCGGAAAGTGCTGTCATGAAAGCGTTCAATGCCGCGCTCATGAAGAAGTTCGGCGGGCGTAATGTGAAAGAAGCTATGAACCTGGCCCGCAGACAAATCTATCTGAAAGGTATCAAGCCGGGGCTCAATATCAGGGTCCCTTTTACCCCGTTCCAGAAACAGATTGTTAAAGGCAGCAGGATGGATATTCTCGGAAATATTGCTCAAAAGATAGGCATGCCCTCTACTACCGTGCAGGCAATGAAAGAAATGCCTACAAGGTTAGGTGCTTTGAAACCTGTACGGGCGTTCCAGAAGATGTTCAAACCGGGCGCGAGCCTCGGGCCGTTCCAGGACGCTCACCAGATATCAGTAATGGGTCCCGGGGGGATGGGCAAAAAGGGGCTGCGTACTGAAAAAATAGGTATACGGTTTGGTGAGATTGCAAAGGATATTAAACGAGTTACTGATAATCCTACGCCGCAGATGAAAGCGGTGCTCGGTCCGAAAGGAAAAGGTGTCAACTGGAAACGGGACAAGATATTTGATTTCATGCGTGACCAGTTGGAGCAGGGCAAAAAGTTACCCGATGAATTGACCGGGCCCAACAAAAAGTTAAGAAACTTGTTAG
>VRUF01000086.1:0-8097 GCA_019456245.1 Planctomycetota bacterium
CGGCTGAGGCGGTTTGGCGGGAAGTTAAGAAGGATATTCGGAATATTTCGCTGGATACTGTGAACCGGACGCTGCTTACGCTTAGCAAGATCGATGCGGCTTTTATCGTTGAAGGGTCCGGCGGGGCGAAGCGGTTTGACGGGAATCTTGACGATCATCAGCATTTTAAGTGTGTCGGGTGCAAAAAGATATTTGATGTTTATCATGAACCTTATAATAATATAGATGTGCCGGCTGAGCTTGAGGGTAAGTTTTGTGTTTTGCGCAAGACGGTTTATTTTGAAGGGTATTGTAATAACTGCAAAAAAGGCATAAGGCATAAGGCATAAGGCATAAGTGGTGGATTCGCCTTCGTCGAGGCTATTATATTAACGAATTATATTAACATTTTTATTGGAGATTGTTATGGACCTTAAGGGATCTAAGACGGAAAAGAATTTGTTGGCGGCATTTGCAGGTGAGTCGCAAGCTCGGAATCGATATACTTATTTTGCCAGTCAGGCGAAAAAAGAAGGCCTTGTGCAGATAGCAGCTATCTTTGAAGAAACTGCCAACCAGGAAAAAGAGCATGCCAAGCGTGAGTTCAAGTTTCTTGAAGGGGGAGAAATTGAAATAACGGCGTCTTTTCCGGCGGGTGTTGTTGGTACGACGGCTGAGAATTTGAAAGCAGCTGCGGCGGGGGAAGATTATGAGACATCGGAGATGTATCCGGGATTTGCGGCCATCGCTGAGGAGGAAGGTTTTGATAATATTGCATTGGTTTTCAGAAGTATTGCTGTGGCGGAAGCACGGCATCGTGATAGATATTTGGCACTGGCCGATAATATCGCAGCAGAGACGGTTTTTAAACGTTCAGAGCCTCAGAGGTGGGTTTGTCGTAATTGCGGTTATGTGCACGAAGGGGTAGAGGCGCCCGGCGCGTGTGCTGCCTGTGCTCATCCGCAAGCACATTTTGAAATCGAAGCTGCGAATTATTAATTTGTACCGAATCCGTTCCGGCATCCTTTTTGGTTGTCGGGACGGAAAATCGGGGCTGTTGATACTGGTAATTGAATAGGTTTGTAATAGAAAGGTTTTGACTTAAGTATTCAGGATATTTTGCCGAACCGACTATACCCTTAAGGGTAATAAATGCCCGCGAGTAAAATGGTAACTATTTGTTTGTAAGCAAGTTACCGCGAACAAAAGGGGAATTTTCAATCGTGATCAGTATATATCACTTTATTGGGGTATTTTTGTAGTTTGGTTTTTTAGTTTTGTGAATTGAATTGAATTGATTGGCCATACGTACAGGAGAATATTATGAGCGAAGTAAGTACTGTTGTTACGATGCATGGAAATGAATTGGTTTTACGAGGTGAGGCGGTCAATGTTGGCGATAGGGTTGCTGATGTTGCACTTACGGATAATGAGCTTTCGGCTGTTAGTTTGTCATCCTTTTTGGGTAAGGTCTGCCTCATCTCTTCTGTTCCGTCGCTTGATACGCCGGTTTGCGATGTAATGACTCGGCGTTTCAATGAAGAGGCTTCGGAGTTGGGTGATGATGTTGTTGTACTTACGGTTAGCATGGATCTTCCTTTTGCTCAGAGCCGCTGGTGCGGAGCAGCGGGGATCGCGAATGTTCAGACGCTTTCGGACTACCTTGAAGGGGCATTCGGCGAGGCTTTCGGCTTGATGATCGAGGGATTGCGACTTTTGGCGCGAGCGGTATTTGTTGTGGACAAGGAAGGTGTTGTGCGTTATAAGGAACTTGTCGGAGAACTGACGAACGAGCCGGATTACGACGCTGCTGTGGCGGCGGCGAAAGAATTACTTTGAGGTACTAGTAAAGGACGACTATGAGGCAGGTTAGAGACGATATTTATTCGGTTGGAGCCATCGATTGGGATTTGGATCTTTTTGACAGGCTGATCCCGCTTCCTGACGGGACGAGCTATAATTCTTACCTTATAAAGGGTAGTGAGAAGATCGCACTGCTTGATACTGTCGATCCGAGGAAGACGGATACGCTGGTTAATAATCTTGTTGCCGCCGGGGTTGACAGGATCGATTATGTAATCGCCCACCATGCGGAACAGGATCATTCGGGGTCTTTGCCCGATATTCTTTTGTTATATCCGGATGCGAAAGTTGTTACTAATGAGAAATGTAAGTCGATGTTGATCGATCTATTGGGGATCGAGGATGAAAAGTTTATTACTGTTGAGGATCGCGAGGTTTTGGAGCTTGGGGACAAGACGCTTGAGTTTATCTATACTCCGTGGGTTCACTGGCCTGAGACGATGTGTTCGTATATGAAAGAAGAGAAGGTGCTGTTTACTTGCGATTTTTTTGGTTCGCATCTTGCGACGAGCGATCTTTTTTTGCAAAACGAGCGTGATATATATGAGCCAGCTAAGCGGTATTTTGCCGAGATAATGATGCCGTTTAGAAATGTGATCCGGAAAAATCTTGTTAAGCTTGAAGAGCTTGATATTGAGGTGATCGCTCCGAGTCATGGGCCTGTTTATGATAATCCGCAATTTATTGTCGATTGCTATAAGGATTGGGCCGGCGATGAGGTTAAGAATGAGGTTTTGCTTGGGTATATATCGATGCATGGGAGTACGGAAAAGATGGCGGAGTATCTTACCGATGCTTTGATCGAGCGGGGTGTTGGGGTTAAGGTTTTTGAGCTTGGCGATGTTGATATTGGTAAGATTGCCATTGCTTTGGTTGATGCTGCGACAATTATTCTTGCATCGCCTACTGTTCTTGTGGGTGCTCATCCGATGGTGGCTTCTGTTGCGGTTTTGGCAAATGCGTTGAGGCCGAAGGCGAAGTTTGCGACTTTTGTGGGTTCTTACGGGTGGGGTAGTAAGATGGTCGAGCAGTTGGGCGGATTGCTTGGCAATTTTAAGGGTGAGATAATCGCGCCGGTGATGGTAAAAGGGCAGGCGAGTGATGAAGATTTTGTGCGGCTTGACGAGCTTGCAGATTCGATATTTGCCTCGCATAAAACGGCGGGGCTTGTTTAATAGAAAAAGTTAACAACTGAAAGGGTAGTGACGATGGCTAAGAGACTTGAGATATATAAATGTATGGCTTGCGGGAATATTGTCGAGATGCTTGACGGCGGTGATGGTGAGCTTAGCTGCTGCGGGGCGTCGATGAAGCGGCTTGCTGCCAGTACGGCAGACGCTGCGACGGAAAAGCATGTTCCTGTGATCGAAAAAGTTGACGGCGGGTACAAGGTGAAGGTCGGGTCTGTACCTCATCCTATGGAAGAGAAACATTATATCGAATGGATCGCGCTGATTGCGGACGGGAAGATTTACAGGGAATTTCTATGTCCTGGTATGGCGCCTGAAGCTGTGTTTAATATTGATGCTGCGGAAGTCAGTGCATTGGAATTTTGCAATGTTCACGGCCTTTGGAAAGGATAAGCGAAAATGATAGGTAAGAAACTCGAAGACGCTTTGAACGGTCAGCTTAATGCTGAGTTGTATTCGGCATACCTTTATCTTTCGATGTCGAGCTATTTAGAGTCGCTGAATCTTTCGGGGTTTGGTAACTGGATGCGTGTTCAGTTCGAGGAAGAACAGTTTCATGCGATGAAGCTTTACGATTATATAATCGAAAGGGGCGGGCGTGTAATTTGCAAACCTATCGATGGTCCGGAGACGGAGTGGGACGGTCCTGTCGGGGCTTTTGAGGCGACTTTGGCGCATGAGCGAAATGTTACGGGGTTGATAAATGACCTTGTGTATCTTGCAAGGGATGAGCGCGATAATGCGGGGGAGGTGTTTTTGAGCTGGTATGTCAGCGAACAGGTCGAAGAAAAGAATAATGTCGAGACGATCCTTGGTAAGCTGCGTCTTGCAGATGGTAATCCGCAGGCGCTGTTAATGATCGATCAGGAACTTGGGACAAGGGTTTATATGCCGCCTGGTACGGCAGAAGGAGGTAAAAAATGAGTATAACTTTTAATGCGAATGAAGTTTTTGAAATGGCCGAGGAATTTGAGCGTAATGGTGCGAGATTCTATCGCAAAGCGGCTGGTTATTTTAAGGATGAGGGCAAATGCAAGCTGCTTGAAGAACTTGCCCTTATGGAAGACGGACACCTGGCTACTTTTCAGGAGATGCGAGAGCAATTGAAGGCACAAGAGAAGGAAACTACGACGTTCGATCCTGATAATGAGGCCGGGATGTATCTTCGGGCAATGGCTGACGGACATGTTTTCGATACGAGTGCCGATCCCTGTGATTTTTTGACGGGTGATGAAACGATGACCGAGATTTTCAAGAAAGCGCTACTGTGCGAAAAGGACTCAGTTGTTTTCTACCTTGGGATCAAGGATATGGTCAGCGACACAGGAGGTAAGGATAAGGTCGAAGCCATTATTCGCGAAGAGATGGGGCATATTTCGCTGCTTAATAAACATCTTGCGGAACTTTAAAATGTCTAATGTTTAATGAAGGATTTGGCCTTTCGGCCAAAGCTTATTAAATTAAGGGAGTTTGGTTTATAACTTAATCCCGGGGGGGAATTGTTTTGGAATTTAGCTTGAATGCAGAGGAGATCCTTGCGATCGTTGAGGAGATAAAGCTTAACGGGGTTGCTTTTTATAAGCATCTTGCCCGTTACGGGCCCAAAGGTGAGGTACGAAAGATGCTGGTTAAGCTTGTTGAGATGGAAGAGCGGCACGCGATGTGCTTTGCGGAAATGCGTTCGCATCTTAGCGAACATGATAAGGAAAGCACGGTGTTTCATCGTGGGTCCGATGAATGGATGTACCTGCGTGAAATGGCGGGTCATCATGTTTTTGAAGTTGAAAGTGATCCGTGCGAATTGCTGGATGGAGATATAACTGCCGATAGTGTTGTGCGGCTTGCTATCGATAAGGAAAAGGATCTTATGATCTTTATTCTGGAACTAAAGCGAGTTGTTCTTTCTCGAGACAGGAACGGTCAGATCGAGGCGATCATTAGCGAAGAGATGAAACATATTGCTGAGTTGGGGCGTTTTGCGGCCTTGCAGGATGCTGTTATGAGTCGTGTGTGATTTAGCCATTAGCTGTTAGCCATTAGCTATTGGCTTGATATGCTACGCTCACTACATTTGACTAAAATGTTACATTTTTTGGGAGTATTGGTATGAAGTATCGATGTTTGATGTGTGGTTATATTTATGATCCTGAAGTTGGCGATCCTGATAACGGGATCGAGGCAGGTACGACTTTTGACGATCTGCCGGAAGATTGGCTCTGTCCCGATTGCGGTGTTGGCAAGGATGAGTTTGAGGCGGTATAAATGTCTAATGTTTAATGAATAATGTCTAATGATGGATTCACCTTCGGCGAAGCTAGCTATTAGATGGAATCTGCTTGACAATTTTTTATTGGAGTTGTTTGGCGATGGCGCAAGGGAAGATTGAGGGCGTTTTTTTGCGTAAGCAGACGGTTATGCGTCGTGTTACGGGAGCCTGTCTGCCTTGCGTTTTTGGCGGGGTTTACTTTTTCGGTTGGCGTGTGCTTGCTGTTGCTATAGTAAGCTGCGTGGCGGGTTTGCTGACTGAGTATGCATTCTGCAGGAAACGTGGTGAGCCTGCTACGGAGTCTGTATTTGTTACCAGCTTGATCTATTCGCTAATATTGCCGCCTGGTGTGCCTTGGCATGTTGTGGTGATCGGTATCGTTTTTGCTGTTGTTTTCGCGAAGGAGGTTTTTGGGGGTTTCGGGAGGAATATTTTTAACCCGGCGATGGTGGGAAGGTGTTTTGTTTATATCTGCTTTCCTGTCGCGATGACGGGGAGATGGCCGGTTTCTGCGCCTGTTTCGGGTATCGGTGCGTTGGGGCAGTGGAGTACGGCGGCGGTTGCGGACGCAATTACTTCTGCGACTCCTTTGGCGATCATGAAGACAGAGGGGGTTGTGCCGGAATTGAGCAGCTTGCTCTTTGGAGGTATAAGCGGGACGGCTGGGGTTACGAGTGCGGCGTTGATACTTATCGGGGGGATGTATCTTTATTACACAAAGACGGCGAGCCGTTTGATCATTCTTTCGACAGTGATCTCGTACGCGGTTATCAACCAGTTTTTTACCTGGATGGGTAATGATACTTTTCATGGGGCGTTGCCTGCTTTGCTTGGGGGCGGGTTTCTTTTCGGTGCGTTTTTTATGGCGACCGATCCGATAAGTGCGCCTAAGACGAAGCAGGGGAAGCTTATCTATGGGGTTATGATTGCGGTATTTACGGCTGTGATTCGGAATTATTCGATTTTTAACGGTGGGTTGATGTTTTCGATACTGCTTGCCAATATGTTTGGGCCAATTACTGACTATGCGGTTGGTGCCTGGGGTACCAGGAAGAAAATAGAAGCGGCGGGGGAGGGCAGTTCATGAAAGATCGGCCGTGGTTTCCTGTTTTGTATATGTTTTTGGTGACTGCTTTTTTCAGTTCCATCGTGATCGGATTTGCTACTTTTACGCGGGATCGTATTGAAGCAAATCGGCAGTTGGATTTTGAAAAATCTGTTTTGGATGTGTTCGGGTTGGCGGAGGGAAAGTCTAATGCCGGGATTCATGAAGCGTTTGTCGGACAGATCGAAAGGGATGACCGGTTGGGGGTCTATGTTTTGAAAGATGGCGGCCGGTTTGCTTTGCCTTTGGAGGGGAAGGGTTTTTGGGCGCCTATTAAGGGGATGCTGGGTGTTTCGGCGGATGGTGTTACTTTACTTGGGATATCATTTTTTGAGCAGAATGAAACGCCGGGGCTGGGTGGTTTGATCGTTACGGATAAGTTTCGTGGGCAGTTTGCGGGGAAAAAGTTATCAACTTTAGAGAGGGCTATCGGAATCGAGCCTTTTGGAAGTGAGATCGGAGAAAATCAGGTGCATGCTATCAGCGGTGCGACGCAGACTTGTGTGCGACTTGAGAAGATAATTAATGATGGTGTTGGAGCATGGCGTAAAAAAGTTTCCGGAAGGAAGGCAGATGAGCCCGAATAGTAATCAGACAACGCTTAACCGGGAAATTGTGGTTGACGGACTTTGGCGGAATAATCCCGTTTTTCGACAGGTGCTTGGAATCTGCAGTACGCTGGCTGTGACTAACCTTGTGCTTAATACGCTTGTGATGTGTATTTGTCTTACCCTTGTGACGGCGCTTAGCTGTTTGACGGTTTCGCTGCTTCGTAAGTGGACTCCGCGTAATATACGTATGATGGTGCAGACGCTTATAATCGCGTTCTATGTGATAATCGTGGATTTGATTCTTAAGGCTTATTGGCCTGGTATGAGCAGGAATCTTGGGCCCTATGTCGGACTTATTATTACGAACTGTATTATCATGGGTCGGTGCGAGGCGTTTGCAGGGTCTCATGAGCCTTTGCCGTCTTTGATGGACGGGTTGTTTAACGGCTTGGGGTATTCTTTTTTGCTGCTTACTATTTCAGTTTTTCGGGAGCTTTTCGGTATGGGTACGATACTTGGATGGGGCGTTCCTTATTTTAGCACTTATTGGGATAAGTGGATAATTATGGTAATGCCGCCTGGTGCGTTTTTTACGCTGGCTTGCGTTATCTGGTTTTGCAGGGGTTACAGGCAGAAATCGGAGGGTGCGGCGTGAATACTATTTCTGCTGAAGTTTGGACGGCGATTGTTACGTGCTTTGCAGCGATATTTACGAGCAATATTCTGCTTACGTATTTTCTTGGGATGTGTCCGTTTACTTCAGTTTCGCGTGAGGTTAAGACTTCGGCGGGGCTTGGTGTTGCGGTGATATTTGTGATGACGAGCACGAGTATGCTTAACTGGGCTGTTTATCATTTTGTGCTTGAGAAGATGGGACTGGAGTATTTCAGGTTTATCCTGTTTATTATTATTATCGCCGCGTTTGTGCAGTTTGTGGAGATGGTGATCGATCGGTATTCGCCGAAATTGTATCAGAACCTTGGGATATTTCTGCCGTTGATAACTGTTAACTGCGCTATTCTCGGTGCTTCGTTGTTTATGGTTATTCGTGACTACTCTTTTATTGTTACGGTGGGGTATGGGTTCGGAAGCGGGGTTGGGTGGTGTATTGCGATACTTGCGATGGCTGGGATACGGCAGAAG
>VRUF01000086.1:8107-10341 GCA_019456245.1 Planctomycetota bacterium
TAACTTTGATAATCGCCGGTCTTATGGCACTGGCGTTTATCGGATTTACGGGAGTACTGCAATAGCAATGTTTAGTTTTTTTATGCCGGTACTGGTAGTTAGTTCTATTGCGACGTTTCTGACGGTGTTGCTGGTTGTTGCCGAGCGGTATCTTGTCAACTATGGCGAGTGCAGTATCGATATCAACGACGGGGATAAGGAGCTTAAGGTTCAGGGGGGGGATTCTTTGCTTAGTTCGCTAACGGGGGAGAAGATATTTATTCCGAGTGCTTGCGGCGGGCGCGGTACTTGCGGATATTGCAAGGTGACGGTGCTTGAGGGGGGCGGGCCTTTGCTCCCGACGGAGACGCCGTTTTTGACGAGAAAAGAGATTGCCGAAGATATGCGCCTTTCCTGCCAGGTGAAAATACGTCAGGATATGAGGATCGCGATACCGCAGGAGCTTTTGGCAGTTAAGGAATATGCTTGCAGGTGCAGCGAGATCGTAGATCTTACGCATGATATAAAGCTGTTTCGGTTTGAGCTTGTTGAACCTGATGCGATAGATTTTGTTGCCGGTCAGTATGTTCAGTTGTTTACGCCGGTTTATTTTCGGGGCGGTGAGGAAGTTTATCGTGCTTACTCGATAGCGTCGGATGTTAGCGAGAAGGGAATGCTGGAACTTATCATACGGCTTGTTCCGTGTGGGATATGTACGACGTATTGTTTTGAGCATCTTAAGGCGGGCGACGAGGTTTTGCTTAACGGGCCTTATGGTGAGTTTTGTTTGTCCGAGACAGATGCTCCGATGATATTTGTCGCAGGCGCTTCGGGGATGGCACCTATCCGGAGTATTCTTTGCGATATGAGAAATACGCAAAACAGGCGAAAAGCGACTTATTATTTTGGTGCGAATAAGGTAAATGAGTTGTTTATGCTGGATGAGATGCGTCAGTTCGAAGAGAAGTTGGCAGATTTTAAGTTTGTTCCTGTTGCGGCTTCTCCGGGAAAAGACGAGCAGTGGGATGGCGAGGTTGGGCTTGTTACCGAGGTGGTTGAGCGCGGTCTGAAGAATGCTTCTGAATGCGAGGCTTATCTTTGCGGAAGCCCGGGGATGATCGAAGCGTGCAGGAAGCTTCTGGTGAAGATGGGTATGGGCGAAGATAAGATTTATTTTGACAGTTTTGAATGAGGTTTTTATGAAGCAGTCACCTGAGATGGATAATTTGGAAGCGGTTTTGCGTTCTTCTAAGCTTGTTGCCGGGGGGTTTTTGGGCAGTGACAGGCGAAGTGTATGTGAGATCATCGAAGAGGACCGGCGACGATTGGACAATGCCGGAGTGGGATGCAAAGAACTTGCGGGGCGGATGCGGGAAATAACTGATGCTGCTAAACGTCAGCTTGGGGGGTGTGTGAAGGTTTCGGATCGGCTTGAGGCGTGGGTTGAAGAGGCCAAGGGTGTTCTTGTTTGTCCGTGGCCGCATAGCGGGGGGATTTTGAAGCGAATTACGACTGTTAGAAATGTTGAAACGGGGGAGACCGTTACGTGGTCCGATCTTAATATTCATTTGATCGAAGAGCATGGGTTTTTTGAGGGGAAGGGGTCGGCGATGCGGCTTGAACCAGGTGAGATTGTTAAAATGATCTGCTAAATGTGCGGAGGCTTGTATGCGTAATTTTTTGGTGTTTTCAATTTTTTTGTTTGTTGGGGTTGTTATGGCTGATAATACTGGTATGCACGGCGGAGGTAAAGCTAACAGGCTTATTAATTCGACTAGTCCTTATCTTTTGCAGCATGCTTATAACCCGGTTGACTGGTATGAGTGGGGGGATGAGGCTTTTGAGCGGGCGAGGAAAGAGGATAAGCCGATATTTTTGTCTATCGGGTATTCGACTTGTCACTGGTGTCATGTTATGGCGGAGGAGAGTTTTTCAAATGAGCGGATCGCGAAGATAATGAACGAACATTTTATCTCGATCAAGGTGGACCGGGAGGAGCGGCCTGATGTTGATGCGGTTTATATGGAGGCTGTGCAGGTTATGACTGGCAGAGGGGGATGGCCGTTGTCGGTGTTTCTTACGGCAGATGGTGAGCCGTTTTATGGGGGGACTTATTTTCCGCCTGCGGACAGATATGGGATGGTTGGATTTGAGAATCTGCTTTTGAAAATTGCCGAAATGTGGGAGACAAATCGCGGAGAGCTTGTCTCGTCTGCGGAAAAGATGAAGGGGCTTTTGGCGGATAGGGCGGCGGG
>VRUF01000086.1:10351-10594 GCA_019456245.1 Planctomycetota bacterium
CTGCGAAACTATCGGCGGATGTACAGGAAAAAGCAGTAAAAGTGCTTGGTGGGATGTTCGATCCGAGCTATGGGGGATTTGGGCGGGCGCCTAAGTTTCCGCAGGCTAGTAACCTTTCGATGCTGCTTGGGTATTATTTTCGAACGGGTGATAAGGATTCGCTGATGATGGTTGAAGCGACGCTCGGGGAGATGGCGAATGGGGGCATCCATGACCATCTTGGGGGCGGGTTTCACAGGTATT
>VRUF01000087.1 GCA_019456245.1 Planctomycetota bacterium
AGGAAACTAAGATTTAAATATAGATTAAAATAATAAAAGCAAAAGATTTCACCACGAAGATCACGAAGGACACGAAGATTTAAAAGATAGAAAGAAAGTAAAAGCAAAAGATAAAAGATGAACCACGAAGGAAACTAAGATTTAAATATAGATTAAAATAATAAAAGCAAAAGATTTCACCACGAAGATCACGAAGGACACGAAGATTTAAAAGATAGAAAGAAAGTAAAAGCAAAAGATAAAAGATGAACCACGAAGGAAACTAAGATTTAAATATAGATTAAAATAATAAAAGCAAAAGATTTCACCACGAAGATCACGAAGGACACGAAGGTTTAAAAGCAAAAGAAGAAGCAAAAAACAAAATATAGTAAAAGCTAAAAGCAACAGATTTTTGACAGGATTATCAGGATTAACGATTTATCTCGCAGAGACGCCAAGACGCAGAGAAAAGTTAAAAGAATTATTTAGCCACGGATTTCACGGGTTTCACGGATTTTTTTTGTTGTGATGGCTTCCGACCTTCGCCATTCTGCGTCGCTGAAGCTATGCAGAAACCGGCTACGGCGGGACCGGCCGTCGCCAGAGGCTATGGCCCGGCAGGCCAGGTCGGCGGCTTTGTTTTACAAAGCCTTTCGATCAGTCTAGTTTTTGTTCTTTTGGTGCGAGCACCAACGAACTAAAACCAAACTGCTCGGCCCGCTTGCGGGCTTGCGAAGCTTAATTAGTTTGTGATTTTATTTTGATATAGGATTGCATGGTTTTTTGATTTTAGGAGTGGATATGTCTATGGACGCAGTAGAAGTGTATTTCAAGGAGATGTGGGAGGTTCGGTCAACAGGCGGGGGAGTTGCAGAAACATCTTACTATCCGGCATTACTCAATCTGTTGAATGCGCTGGGCGGAAAGCTTAAGCCAAAGGTGCGATGTGTGTCACAGCTTCAAGATACGGGGGCGGGGAGTCCGGATTTCGGGCTGTTTTCGGCAAGCCAGTTTAAGAAGCAAAAGGATATGAAGCCCTTGCAAGGGCAAAAACCGGAGCGGGGAGTAATCGAAGCCAAGCCAACAAACGACGATTCCTGGGTAACTGCCGAGGAAAAACAGGTTACGAAGTACTGGGGAAATTATGGGCAAGTGCTGGTAACGAACTATCGGGATTTTGTGTTTGTCGGAAAGGACGAGAACTTGAATGTCTCAAAACTGGAGACGTTTCGAATTTGCGATAGTGAAGAAAAGTTCTGGGAGATCGCAAGGCAACCGCAGAAGGGAGCAAAAGAACATGGAGAACGGCTGACGGAGTATCTTAAACGGGTGATGAAACATAGCGCGGTGATAAGCGATCCGGAGGAACTTGCATGGTTTCTGGCGTCTCATGCAAAAGAGGCGCGGGGCAGAATCGCGGCGGCAGGTGATCAGCCGGGGCTGGCGGCACTTCGAAAGGGGCTGGAAGAGGCGCTTGGACTTAAGTTTGACGGTGAAAAAGGTGAGCATTTCTTTCAGGCAACATTGATACAGACATTGTTTTATGGTGTGTTTTCTTCGTGGGTGCTCTGGGCGAAAAGCAAGGAGGCGGTTAAAGGTACGAGGTTTAGCTGGCATGATGCGGCGTGGAATCTACATGTACCGATGATAGCGAGCCTGTTCGCGCAGATAGCAATGCCGGAGAAACTCGAACCTTTGGGGATTGTCGAGGTGTTGGACTGGACGGGGATGGTGTTGAACCGTGTGGACCGGCGGGCATTTTTTCAGAAGTTCGAGGAAGAGCATGCGGTATTGTATTTTTATGAGCCGTTTTTGAAGGCGTACGACCCTGAACTCCGCAAGGAACTTGGTGTGTGGTATACGCCGCCTGAGATCGTTAAGTACCAGGTGGAACGGGTGGATCAGGTATTGCGAAGCGAACTGGATATTGCTGACGGGTTGGCGGATGAGAGTGTGTATGTACTAGACCCGTGTTGCGGGACAGGAACTTATCTTGTAGAGGTGTTGCAGCGGATTCATCGGACGTTGGAGGAGAAGGGATCGGATGCGCTGACGGCACAACAATTGAAGAAGGCAGCGATGAAACGGGTATTCGGGTTCGAGATACTGCCGGCGCCGTTTGTGATATCGCATCTGCAATTGGGATTGTTGCTGAAGAATATGAATGCGCCGCTTTCGGATAAAAAGAATGAGCGTGTGGGGGTGTATCTGACGAATGCGTTGACGGGATGGGAGCCGCCGAAGAAGCCGAAGGACCAGTTGCCTTTGCCGTTTCCGGGACTGGAAGAAGAACGGGACGCGGCGGAGAAGGTAAAACAGAAGGCTCCTATACTGGTGGTGCTGGGAAATCCGCCATACAATGCTTTTGCGGGAACGAGCCCGGAAGAAGAAGAGGGCTTAGTGGAAGTATATAAAGGTGTACATTACATTAAGACAACTGCAAAACGTAGAGGAAGTAAGCCAAAAAGAATAAGGAAATATCGGCTTAGAGATCCTATAGAAGAAGGTGGATGGGGAATAAAAAAGTTTAACATGGACGAGTTGTATGTACGTTTTTTCAGGATTGCAGAACGACGGATTATGAAAGGCGGAAAAGGAGTTGTATCATTCATTTCTAATCATTCTTGGGTGAGTGATCCTTCATATGTAATACTACGAGAACAACTCCTACAATCTTTCAATAAGCTTTGGATCGAAAATATGCATGGAAACAGAAAGATTTCCGAATATGCTCCAGATGGAAAGACGAGCCAGACAATATTTGCAATACCAGGATTTTCTGTGGGTATTCAGCAGGGAGTCGTTACCTCGTTGTGGGTTAAGACAGGAGAAGAAAAGAAGAATGGTACCATAGTAAGATTCAGGGATGATATTGATGCCGCAAAAGCAGTCGAACGTAGGAAGGATTTACTTGCCACTCTTGATGAAAAGGATTTCGATGAGAGATATGTAGTTGCCGAGCCTACAAGGAAAAACCGATACTCATTTCGACCGGGAGATGTTGAAAAAGAATATCTCGAATGGCCTACATTACTTGAGATGTGCACCCAGAAACCTTTTGTTGGCGCTGAGGAATGTAGGGGAGGTGCATTGATAGATTACGAAAGAGAAAAATTAACAGAAAGACTAGAAGTTTACTTTGATGATGAGATAAAATGGGATATTGCAAAAGAAAGCGAACCACTCCTTGCAAGGGAATCGACTGGATATGATCCATTAAAAACAAGAAAAAAGATTATTAAAAAGGAAGGGTTTTCGGAGAACAACTTACTTAGAATAGTTTTAAGGCCATTTGATAACCGATGGTGCTATCATACGGTAATCAATCCACTGTGGAATAGATCCCGGCCAAAACTAAGAGAACAATTGTGGGATGATAATATATTTCTTGTCAGCAGATTCAATTGCAATGCTAAACCTGAAGGCATCCCAATGTTCATAACAACATCATTGTTAGACAAGCAAACTATCAACAGAAATCCTGGTGCAATACCTTTTTGGTTAAAACAAGAACCGAATAAAACCAAGGACGATGATAACATGACAGATAGTATGTTTGATGAAGGTCCAAGTGACGTTATCAAGGCGAATTTGTCTGAGAAGGCTCGGGAGTATTTGAGGGTATTGGGTTTTGGTGACCCTGATGAGGACAAGGATGTTGCGGAGTTGATCTGGATGCATTCACTTACGATAGGTTACAGTGGGGCCTATCTGGAGGAGAATGCCGATGGGATACGCGGGGACTGGCCTCGTATCCCTTTGCCTGACTCGAAGGAATCACTGATTGCATCGGCGAGGCTTGGTAAGGAAGTTGCGGGGCTTTTGGATACGGAGAGCGGGGTTAAGGGAGTCACAGAAGGGGCAATACGTAAGGAGTTGAAGTGCATCGGGGGGATCAAACGTGTTGGGGGTGGTGCGCTCAATCCGGATAAGGGTGAACTTGATGTTACGTCTGGGTGGGGACATGCGGGTAAGGGGGGAGTTTGTATGCCGGGACAGGGGAAAGTGGTGGAGCGACCTTGTAAGGGAGGTGAGGTGGCGTGGGGTGAGGTATGCCCTGTAGGAAGTGATGAGACGCTGAATATTTATCTTAACGAGGTTGCTTATTTTTCAAATGTTCCTCGGGTGGTTTGGGACTACCATATCGGGGGGTACCAGGTAATCAAGAAATGGCTTAGCTATCGGGAAAAGAGTATGCTTGGGCGGGGGCTTAATATGGAGGAGGCATTGTATATACAGGAGATGGTGCGACGAATTGGGGCCTTATTGCTTTTGGGGCCTGCACTCGATGAGAACTACAAACAAGTAAAGGAAAATACTCACGAGTGGGCCCGTGAGTGATGGACATTTCGGTCGATTATTTTTTGTTTCGTGGTGGCGTTTCGATTTATTATTGTGTCGCTTCCATCCTTCGCTGAAGCTATGGAGGACAGGTTGCGACAGCGTTTTAAATGATTAATGATTAATGTTTATTGATTATTGAAAAAATGGGGCGATATACGAATGGAACGTAAAATCGAACGCAGATTTTTGTATTATCTTTTATTGCTTTTGTTCGTTGTATTTTGTGGGCTTTTTTCTCGGTCAGGGCTTGTTCCTTTGCCGGTTTTTGTTTCTGTTTATGCCGGTGATGTTTTGTGGGCGCTGATGGTTTTTCTGGGCCTTTGCATTATTAGACCGAAATGGAAAACAAGTTGGATTTTTTTGGCGGCGATTGTGTTTTCGTATGCGATAGAATTTTCTCAATTTTACCATGCACCGTGGATAGATGGTTTGAGGTCGGCTCGGCTGGGCGGGCTGGTGCTTGGGTTCGGATTTAAATTTAGCGATCTGGTTTGTTATTCAATAGGAATAGCCTTGGGCGCATCTATTGATCGCGGGTTATTGAAATTTATTAAATAATTCATGTTTATTGATTATTTTGTATTTTCTACTTATGATTGGGTTCTGTTGTGTAGAGGGACATTGATAATTGCTATATCTGGGCTGGCGCTTTTCGCGGGAATGACAGGGCGGGCGTGTTGCGTTATGGGTTTGGGTGACGCAACCCCTTGATGCGAGAACAAGGGGTTAAATGAAGCAGATTGCCGATGAATCGGCACACTATTTTTATAAGTGGGATGGATTTTATGTTTGATCGGCGAGTTGTTATTACTGGGATTGGGGTTGTTTCTCCGCTTGGGTCTCAACTTGAGACTTTTTGGGGTCGTATTTGTGAGGGTTTTTCCGGGGTTCGTCGTATTAGCAAATTCGATCCTTCGGGGTTTGCCTGTGAGACTGCCGGTGAGGTGATCGAGCTTGATCTGGAATATTTTCTTAGCAAGAAAGAGCAGCGGCGGCTTGATGAGTATAGCCATTTTGCGGTTGCGGCTGGGGATATGGCGGTTGAGGATTCCGGTATCGATCCCGGTAAAGAAATTGCCGAGCGGTTTGGGGCGATTGTTGGGTCCGGCGTTGGCGGGCTGCATACGCTTGAGATCGGCCATGATGCTCTTGTGAATAAAGGGCCGACTTCGATGTCGCCTTTTATGATACCGCGGATGATCCCGAATATGGCTTCGGGGTTGATCGCGATTCGGCATAATTTAAGAGGGCCTAACTATGGGGTTGTGTCGGCATGTGCGACGTCGGCTCATGCGATTGCCGATGCGTGCCGGATAATTCGATGTAACGAAGCTGATGTGATGTTGGCCGGCGGGTCGGAGGCCGCGGTGTGTCCGATCGGGGTCGCCGGGTTTGGCTGTATGCGCGCGTTGAGCAAAAGAAACGACAGCCCGGAAACGGCTAGCCGGCCGTTCGATAAAAATCGGGATGGGTTTGTTATGGGCGACGGTGCGGGCGTGATGGTTTTGGAAGAGTTGGAGCATGCGAAAAAACGCGGGGCGACGATCTATGCCGAGGTGGCAGGGTTTGGGATGACGTGCGATGCGCATCATATTACGCAACCGGCTGAGGGTGGAGACGGGGCTGGGCGTGCGATGAAACTGGCGATGGCCAGCGCGGAGATTAATGCCGATGAGGTCGGGTACATCAATGCGCATGGTACGAGCACTGCGCTTAACGATCAGATCGAAACGGCTGCGATTAAAGAGGTGTTCGGGGAAACTTTGGCACGGAAATTGATGATAAGCTCGACGAAATCGATGACAGCGCATATGCTCGGGGGCGCAGGCTGTGTTGAGGCGGCTGTGTGTGCGATGGCGATGAGGGATGGGGTTGTTCCGCCGACGATTAACTATGAAACGCCTGATCCCGATTGCGATCTGGACTATGTTCCAAACATCGCGCGCGAGGTGAAGGTCGATGCATGTCTGAGTAATTCGTTTGGATTTGGCGGGCAAAATATATGCCTTGCTCTTAAACGATTCAATTAATCACAAATTTTTGCGATGGGGCCTTTTTTTAAAACCTTGCCTGGACTGGGGTCGTATATATGTGAAATTGATTTTTTTTAGGGGGAATTACGATGAGAGGGATTTTGAAATTTCTATCAGTCTTTGTGTGCCTGTCTTTGTTTTGTTCTCTTGCCCTTGGCAATGCTTCCGGAATCGATGTTGTTGGTGAGATGTATGAGGTTCGAGGGAGCGGAGTTACTCTTTCCGGGGTACTACAGGAGTATTACGTTCTTGGTTCTGCGCCTGTTGAAGGGAGCGCACCGGCTGGGTTTAGCAAAGCTGACAAGCTGTCTGTATTTGCCGATGCTTTCGGTGATGACGAGCATAATCCAACCGGGACGTGGGCGGCGGCGCAATTTGCTTTCATGACCGATCAGACTACGCTTGGGGTGCATCTGGATGGGTTTATCTGGTATTCGCTGGGCGACACTTATGTCAGTGCGCGGCTTATGGATGTTACGAGCGCGGATATGCTTTATGAGTTTCGGTACGATCCGTCGGTTGCAGCCGAGCCTGCCGAGCTGGGAGGTAATAGCTACTTCGATGTCAACCGGTATTATTATGGGCTTGATACGAGCCATTTGTATCAGTTCACTATTGAGGCGCATGGGGGCCGGGGTAATGGAGGGACGGCTTTGCTTAATGCACAGTTAAGTTCGGTGAGCGCGGTGCCTGTGCCTTCGGCTTTGATGTTGTGCGGGGTTGGGATGTGTATTACCTCGCGGCTTCGGAGAAAAAAAATACTCCACTGAAAAAATGTTCCGACCTGATGGTCTGGAGATTTTTATTTAATATTGACTATTTTCCGTATTTGGGCCGATTTTATTTACTCCTCCAAAGGCGGAGGTTCCATGTTTACTATTTCCTGTTTCCTGTTTGGGATCGATTTGCTTGATTTTTTTGTTTTTGATAGAATGGTACTCGTAAGTCGTGCGGTAATTTTGGGGGGATTTTGATTTAGTCATTAGCGGGATGTTGGGAATGGGAAGTTGGTGCGGGTTTGTTGGTGAAAATTATTTTTGTTTCTTCATTAGTTGCAGTTTTGCTGTTTGGGTTGGGGTGCGCCGGTAGCGTTACTGCTTTTGGGGTTCGTCTTTCGGCTTTGGAGATAGTTGTTGTTGCCGATGACGATCTGGCTTCGGGTAGCGGGGTTCGTTCGATGGACAAGGATGGGGCGGTATTTGTTGAAGAGGGGGTTGATGAGAATGGGGAGAAATTTTACAGGTTTGGTAATAATGTTTTGCCCAGGGTTGATTTGGACGGTGTTGGGCGGGCGGATTATCATAAGGCGGAATTTTCGCAGAACGGGTTTATGGTTGTCCAGGGGCAGATGAGCAGCGGTAAGGTTTATCCGGTTGTTTTTGATACCGGTGCCGGGCTGCGTCCTGTTATTTTGCAGGACATTCATATTCGCGATAACGATCTGGGAGTGTTTCCTTTTGATGGCGTCCAAGGATTGCCGATGATGCTTACGGCGGTGGATGAACTTGTGATCGGCGGGCTGAAGCTTACGAACTATCCGGGTATCTGCTGGGGGCAGCATATCGAATCGCGTCTTTTGGGAATTATACCTGTCGGACGGAGCAGGGATATTTCTTTTCCGCTTTTGCTGATGACACAGTTTCGGTATTTCCTATTCGATAACGTAAATGAGAGGGCCCAGTTTTCGCGTGATGTGTCTTTCGATGCGGGCCGGGAAGAGGGTTGGTGGCAGTTTCCGCTTTATCTTCATTGGATAGATGGCGGTGAGCAGGCGGTTCTTTTTGTTGAGATGGAAATTAACGGGAGAGTTTTGCGGCCGATGCTCGATACCGGGTGCGGAGCCGGGCTTGTTATGAATCGGAATCTTTGGGATAAGATGGAAGGGCGATTTGAGGTTGTGGGCCGAAAGAGCAGGCGGTTTATTTTACCGCTGCATTTTGAGGGCAACAGTCCAAAATGCGCAAGCTATAAGGTTAATGAACTTGAGCTTGGGGATTTTTCGGTTGCCAGCGGCGAGGTCGCTGTTTTGCCGGAGGGTAAGAACTGGGAGCGGGCGGATTGCATTTTAGGGATGGAGTATTTTCGCGATCGTACGGTGGTGGTTGATTTCGAGCGGGGGATGCTTTGGGTGCGAAAGCTTGATAGTCAATAGTCGATAGTCGATAGTCGTTAGTGCGGGCGATGGAGATTGATTTGGCGGGAGCGAAGGGAAGCGAAACGGCGATCAAGCCGCAGCGACCGAAGCGAAGAAAAGGCTAGCGAAGGTCGATTCCGGTAGGAAACGGGAGCTTGTGAATGTATTCACATAAAAATGTACCGGCCCCCTTTAATTTTCCTCGGTCTCATTTTTTGTGCCTTTTGGAATTAGTGCTTGGTGCTTGACACTAAGGAACTATTCCGAAAAGCCAGTCATCGGCCAGCATGGTTAAATCATTCGGGTCAACGCTTCCGCTTTGGTCGAAATCGGTCCAACCACACCAGTCGTTCAATTCCTGACAACCTGCTTGACCCCATTGGCCGGCCAGCATGGAAAATTCATATATGTCAACTTCGTAGTTTAAGTCGACATCTGCAGGTGACGCCGGCCACTCGGCCGTCGGCAAGCCGCCATAGGTTGCGCCCCATCCAGTCGTCCAGGGAATGTAATAGACGATTCCCTCGACTCTTGTGAACACATTGGAACCAAGGTCTGGAGCGTCACCTTTGAAATAGACGCCGGTCAGGCTGGAGCAGTCTGCGAACGCCGAGTTTCCGATGAAAGTTACACTGCTGCCTATGATGACGCTTGTCAGGCTGGCGCTGTATTTAAACGCATAGCTCCCGATCGAAGTTATTCCGCTGCCAAAGGCAATACCGGTCAGGTTATAGCAGTTGTAGAATGCATAGTCGTCGATCGAAGTTACGCTATCCGGAACGGTATACTCTCCGAGTTTGGCTTTGGGATATTGAATTAGTAAAGTTTGACTCTTGTCGAACACCACCCCGTCTATGCTGCTATATGCAGGATTGCCGGCATCAACTGTTATTGCTGTCAAACCGGAACAACCATAAAACGCAAAATTACCGATCGAAGTTACGCCGCTGCCGATATTAACACTTGCCAGGCTGGAACAGTTATTGAACGTCAAGTTACCAATGGAAGTTACGCTGTCTGGTATGGTAATGTTTGTCAAACCGGAACAACCCAAAAACGCATAGTTTCCAATGGAAGTTACGCTGTTACCGATCGTAGCGTTTGTCAAACCGGAACAGTTATAGAACGCAGAGTTTTCGATAGAAGTTACGCTGTCTGGTATATTTACGCTAGCAAGGCTGGAGCAGTTATAGAACATCTGGTACCCGATGGAAGTTACACTACTACCGATGGTAACGTTTGTTAAGGCTGAGCAGCGACTGAAAGCTTTGTCTCCAATGGACGTTACGCTATCCGGTATGGTAATGTTTGTCAGACTTGTGCAGTAATAGAACGCTTTAGTACCGATGGAATTTGCGCTGCTGCCTATCGTAACGTTTGCCAAATCTGAGCAGTGTTCGAACGCCGAGTACCCGATGGAAGTTACGTTATCCGGTATGGTGACGCTGGTCAGGGTTTCGCAAGATCTGAACGCATAGTTGCCGATGGAGATTACACTATTGCCGATGGTGACGCCGGCCAGGGACGAGCAGTAATAGAACGCCCCGTCGCCTATGGAAGTTACGCTGTCTGGTATGATAACGTTCGTCAGGCTGGTGCATTCATAGAACGCAGAGTTTCCGATATAAGTTACGCTATCTGGAATCGTAACGCTTGTAAGGCTGGAGAAGAATTCGAAAGCATAGTCTCCGATGGAAGTTACTGTAAGGGAAGCCAGTGTGCCGGGAATGGTGACGTCGCCGCCGGGGCCGGTGTAATCAGTGATGGTGCATGTGCCGTCGAGATTGTCGGAATACTCGTAATCTCCGCTTACAGCAGCGTAAACCACGGCTGGGCACAATAAAAATACAATGGTTACTGCTACAAGTAAGGTAAGGTTATGCCTTGTCGTCACTGAAATCTCCATTTGATTATTAGGGAACCTCTAATACCCTTTAGCTGACATTTCCCATTTACACGGTTAAAAAGCATAATTTTCACCGTACGACATCGATAATTTTATCAAAATCTAACCCTCGCCCAAAGATAGTATGTAGGCCATCCTGGTCGATATGATGATATTGAATTTAACCGTTTAATATCATTATCGAAAGGATG
>VRUF01000006.1:0-19198 GCA_019456245.1 Planctomycetota bacterium
CCAGAAGCAATCGACAGGCCCTATACACGAGATTGTCGTTTCCTTCGGGAGCCCAGTAATCTCCTTTGCAGATAAGTTCGACACCAGTTTCATCGCTCGATTCGAACAGCAGTTCATCGTACCACGTGATCTTGCTCATAACGGTGTGGATTTCGTGAAAACCGTCATCACGCTTAGGGCCAACCAGAAGGCTCAGATTCAGCTTTGCAGGCGCCCGCACGACCAAACCACCCTCAATATCGCTATATTGTTCTTGATGTCCCATTCTGACCGGCTATACTTAAAAGATTGTTACCTATTAACTCAAGAGAAACTTGAAATTAAACGAAATACATAAGTACCGTAACTATATGCGTTTAAATGACATTTTGCATTAATCTCATTGATTATTTTGCACCTTTACAGTACTATGATAATGTTATGTGACTATCTTTTCAACATCGGATTCTAAATGGAAAATATTCAAAAACCTAAACTGCCCTGGTGGCATCTCCACAGACATCTTTACGACTGGGTAATACATTTTGCAGACACAAAACATGGCCCGACCGCCCTTTTTTGCCTCAGTTTCGCAGAATCGAGCTTTTTCCCGGTTCCCCCGGATGTACTCCTTGCACCTCTAACACTGGGAGCACCGAAAAAATGGTTCCGTTTTGCGACGGCCTGCTCAATAGCCTCTATCCTCGGTGGAATATTCGGATATTTTATAGGGATGTTTCTTTGGGACAAGATTGATGTCTGGGTATTTGCCCATCTTGCCGGAATTGGTTTCACCGAAGAAAATTTTGCAAAATTCAAGGAGCTATACGACGAGCATGACTTTTTATTCGTTTTTACATGCGGTTTCACCCCGTTGCCATACAAGGTCTGTACAATCTCGGCAGGTATTGCTGAGATAAGCTTTTTCGGATTTCTTGTCGCCTCAGCCGTAAGTCGATCGGCCCGATTTTTTCTCGTTGCCGGTTTATTCAGATGGAAGGGCAAAGCAATCAAGCCTTTCATCGACAAGTATTTCAACTGGCTGTCACTTGCTTTTACGATACTTCTGATAGGCGGTTTTGCGGCACTAAAGCTGCTTCATGGATAATTCGGAGACAGGTTTGAACGAAAAGAATAAGCAAATACTGCTTGAAATTGCGCGTACAAGCGTTCGCGCGGCAGTTACAGGGTCACCTGCAAGCACCATCGAATGTCAGGACGAAGAACTAAAAACCCTTTGCGGCTGCTTTGTGACACTAAAGAACGCCAAAGATCTTCGCGGCTGCATAGGGCAGTTCGTAAGCGAAAAACCGCTTCATCAACTCGTTTGCGAAATGGCAGCGTCATCGGCAACGCATGATTCGCGTTTTTTCTCCAATCCCATCACAGCCGATGAGCTTGACGAGATCGACATAGAATTATCTGTGCTTTCGCCGCTTGAAAAAACGGATGACCCTGGCGGTCTGCGTCTCGGAATCGATGGGATATATATAGTAAGGGCTGGACGAACCGGATGTTTCCTGCCCCAGGTAGCAACAGAAACAGGTTGGACAACCGAAGAGTTCCTGTCTTATTGCTGCGAGCACAAAGCCGGACTCGAACCGGATGCATGGAAGGATCCTAAAACAGAAGTTTATCTTTTCACTGCAGAAGTATACCCTTAAGGGTAGTAAATGCCCGCGAGTAAAATGGTAAGTATTTATTTTAAAACAAGTTATCACGAACAAAACGGGAATTTTCAATCGTGATCTGTATATTGGGAGAGTGATTTGCCAAAAGCCCTGAATAAAACATTTAGAACCAACTTAAAAATATGCGCCGTACTAGCCGTTATAGTTGCTCTTTCTTTGACGACAGGCTGTCTGGAACAAACTCAGCCAACAAAGTCCGTCAGTCAGGGACATGACCTCCGTTCAAAAGATGGACTGTGCAGTTATCTTCGTCAGCTTCCGGCAGTAAAGAACGTCGAACACTGGAATAATCCTTACGGCGATGGCATTACGATTACTACAAAGCATTATAAAATCCACACAACAATGCTCGAACTGCTTGTCCTGAGACAGGTCCCTGGGTTTATGGAATCGGCGCTCATTGCATATAAAAAGCAGTTGCCCGTTCCGATCGAAACGGAAAATTTATTTACGATATACCTCTTCGGCAGTCGCCGTCAATGGGAGGATTTCACAAAAGTCTTCACCGGCGACAATGCATCTGTCTATCTTAACATCAAGAAAGGAGCTTACTACCTTAACGGTGCGTGCGTAGCTTACAACATCGGGAGAACAAGAACGTTTGCCGTACTTGGCCACGAGGGATGGCATCAGTTCAACAGCAGGCATTTTATATACCGCCTCCCAAGCTGGCTCGACGAGGGGATCGCAACTCTTTTTGAAACCAGCACCTGTGTAAACGGAATATTCCAATTCACACCGGAAAAAAACTTAGGTCGCCTTGGCCCGCTCCGTAAAATACTGCTATCAGGAAAGAACTTCCCTCTGGAAGAACTAATCTCTCTAAACCCAGGCGAAGTCGTCATACAAGCCGACACCAACGCAGTCATCGCATTTTACGCACAGTCATATGCCTTAACTCGTTTCCTTCGAGAAAACGACTATGGAAAATACCTCGAAAAATATCATAACTTGCTCCTCGGAGCTGCACATGGCACATGGCCCCTGGATGACACCCTGCACAAAATTGCCGGGGACCGTAACATACCGCTTACTGCAAGCTGGAACAGGTATGTCTCGCCAAAACTATTCGCATACTACATCGACCCTCATTATACGCTGATGGAAGATGAATACCTCGTATTCTGTCGAAAACTCGTTTACAACATTCGACCGAAACGTTGACCATGGCCGAACACAAATTCATCCTTGCGTCGGCATCACCGAGAAGAAAGACCCTGCTGGAAAAGGCCGGCCATAATTTCAGGATCGTTGTTTCAAGCATCGACGAATCGCTGTTTTCGACAGATTCGGTTACCTCCATCGAACATACAAAACAGCTTGCACTTGCAAAAGCAAAAGACGTAGCAAAGCGATACCCATCAGAGCTTGTAATGGGAGCAGACACCGTTGTGGATTTCAACGGTAAGATCATCGGAAAGCCCAGAGACGCTGGGCACGCCGAAAAGATCACACGTATGCTTTTCAGCGAACCGCACGATGTCATAACCGGCGTTGCACTCGTACGCGTTTGCGACGGGACGGAAATAGTCGAAGCGGCAACGACAAAAGTTTTCCCCAAACAGCTTACCGAAAAACAGATACTCGATCATATCCAAAACGGCAAATGGCAGGGCAAAGCCGGTGCATACGGAATACAGGAAACCGGAGACGAATTTGTCGAACGAATAAACGGCTCATTCACAAACGTAATAGGTCTGCCGATGGAACTCGTCGAAGAGATGCTCGCAACAGCTATTAGCTGTTAGCTGGCTATTGTAAATTCTCCGTTTTCGTAGATAAGCTCATCGTCGGCATAGATCTGTCCGCCGTCGGTCATATCGGCAAGCATGTCCCAGTGGACGGACGATTCGTTTTTCCCGCCTGTTTCAGGGTACGCGGCACCTACCGCCATATGAATAGTACCCCCGATCTTCTCGTCAAAGAGCATATTCTTCGTAAACCTGGTGATACCCTTATTCATCCCGACCGCAACTTCTCCAAACCTTCGGGAACCGGGGATATCGAATATTTTGTCGAGCAAATCCTTTCCCTTGCCAGCTTTCCACTCAACTACTTCGCCGTCTTTTACCTTCAGGGAAATGTCTTCGATCTCCTGGGCCATGTAGAAGCCGGGGTAACTGAAGCGGACGTGGCCATTTACGGAATCTTCTACAGGTGCGGTAAATACTTCGCCGGAAGGCATATTATATGTACCGGCGGAATTGATCCAGGTTCTCTCTTCAGTCGAGAAGGAAATATCGATGTCCCTGCCAACATACCGGATCGCTTTCTTTTCATTAAGAAAATCGACGACCTTCTGCTGTCTATCTTTTAACTCATTCCATTTTGCAAGCGGATCGTCCTCAAAAAGGAAGCACGCTCTATAAACAAAATCTTCGTATTCGGCAAGACTCATGTCCGCTTCCTGAGCAGCGGCATTGGTAGGAAATACGCAAACGTTCCATCGCAACTCGCCCGAAGCGGCACGGATCATAGAAGTTTTATTAAGCTCTGTACGGGCAATACTGACCTTTTGCATCTTTTCGGGGTCAATGCTCTGCAACTCTTTCATATTAAACGGAGCGGTAATATAGAGCGTACAATCGTATTTTTCGGTCACATATTTGCTCAGGGGTGAGATGTATTCTAACTGCTGGTCGGTTGCATTATCGTAGAATATCTTTTCTGTGCCGTTTAGGGCGATGCGGCACTCCGGATGGGCACCTGCCAGCAATGCGCGACGATAGACCTCTTTTACCAGGTCCTCGGCAAGATAAGACGATTGAATAAGCAGCTTATCGCCCTTCTTAAGACCAAGCGAATAACCGACCAGAACTTCAGCATATTTGTCATAAATAGTACGCAATATAAATCTCCCAAATTAAATTTATCAGAACCTTTCTGATTCTAAAATCCGCAAGCCTGTAAGTCAATCCCAAAATAATCCCGTAGCCACATCTAAATGCTGAAAACCAGCATCTTTTGCTTGACTTGGCCATGAACACACTCAATAATAGTACTTCGGTTAGGTCTGATATGGAGTTTTTATGAAATTTATCATCGAGGGCGCCCTCATGCAGGATGCCCGCGACATTACGATAGCCCTACAAGCTGAAACACAAGAGCAAGCACAGCAGATCGCACGCTCTAAAGGCATCTTCATCTCCTCGATTGAAAGGTCCAATAGCGTACAGATCCTTCCTTTCCCCATAAAAGGCGTCTCCATAAGATTCAACGACCTGCCGCCCCGCCTTTATGTTCTCGGCGAAAGAGAATCAGACGATAGATTCTTCACATTTCCCCATTTCGATTCAAACGGAACCGGGCTCGTCTACGCATGGCGGCAGCTTTCGGCCCTCAAGTCATGGATGGACAGCCAGCGGCAAACATATTCCTACTACCACGTAAACACCGGCAATCTGATAATGGGCCTTTTAGACAATACATGCACAAGGTATCTCGCATACAACCACATATCAAAACTGACCGATTCGACCAAAGACAACCGGTCCGAACGTTTCGTCAGGGAATGCCTTCTGGACCTGAACAATTTCCCAAGCGTCTGGCCCACCGTCAGGCATTTCATGAAAATCGCCGGCATCGCGAACCATATTCTCGCGGCATTTGAAAAACTCGCCATAGCCCATAGAAAACTTAAAACTGCCGACATGTTAAAGCACATGGAAACGGTATTTAAGACACCCGTCAGCAAATTGGTAAGATCGGGCGATTTTGGCATATTATGGAATGTGTGCTCACAAAATCTGAAAGAATCAGGAATCCCAAACCGTATAGTCGATATAATGCAGCAAAAGGTAAAGTCTAAAGGCACCCTCCCCATCACCAAAGCAGTAAAAGCGGCAAACACTCAAAAAAACAGCTAACATCCTTAACGTTTTCTGGTGAATCGGCTGGCGGACACTTCGCGCATAAGAAAACCCGGCGGTGCTGCCGGGCTTTCCGGTTTTGAGGAGAGGAGATTAATTTTGCAATAGCCTTTTCACCTTGTTAAAAGTCTTCTCGGCTCACGCCTTTCCAACCTAACTCCTTCTACGTTTATTACCGTTCACAATGTAATACGAACACCCGTCCTCCAGGTTCGCACCTGACTGCCGCAAGCTTCAATTTACAATCAGCCCATAGCCTAATCGTCAGATATGGTACGTGAAACTATAGACACGCGGACTTTCGATCCTCATATAGTCTTGAAGTTTCATCTCGATTGCATCCTGATGCGTCCCAGCCGGAAAGATTATAAGGTCGTCCTGCTCAAGTCTGTCGTCCATTATTGTCGGTAAACCGAAAAAACTCCCAAACGGAGGCTCGGCACCGATTTGGCAACCCGTAAATATCCGATCCATGTCAGTTTCGTCGGCAAGAGTTATTTCCTCAGCTTCGAGAACGCTCTTTAACGAGTCAAAATTTATCTTACAACATGCAGGTACTACGCACATGTAAAACCGTCCGTCTGCTCTGACAATTACAGGCTTGATGACATTCATACCCCGGATGTGCTCTTCCTGTGCCATTTCCTGAGCGGTAAATACAGCACGGTGATGCTTAAGTTCATAATCACTGCCGCAGGAATCTAAAAACTCGATAATACTCATGATACACCTCCATGAAATGCGATCATGTCGCTCAAATTATAATCACTTCTTCATAAAATACTACGAACGGAGATAATTTTGAGACTGGAAAATTATCCCTCCGGCAAACTAAAAAACCATCAAAATGATAAAATAAACCCACACCCCCTCCCACTTCACAAAGCACCTTAAACCCTTAAAGCGGATAAAGCAAACTGTACACAAACCGGTCATAATAGAACGGATCGTTAAGCATGGTATCCGCCTCGGACCAGTCTTGCTGGTAGGAGAAATCCATGACATAAGGGCTCGTCAGATCCTTATAATCGCTCATATGCATGCGCACTGCTTTGTCGTAACACCCTGCCTGAAAAACGATGTACCTGTCATTCTCAAGCGTGGCGTCCATTAGCGTAGGCAACCCGTACAGACTACCTATCGGACACTCTGCTCCGGGCGGACAGTCCCTGAATAATTCCAGCATTTCCTCTTCGGTAGCAAGCTCAACGAAGTTGGCGTCAAGATCGTATTTCAAAATTTCAAGATCGACCTTAAAACAAGCAGGTAGAACACACATGTAAAATATCCCGTCAGCTTTGACGATTACAGGTTTTACAACCTCGATCTCAAGAACATGCTCATACCCGGCCAGTTCCTGCGCCGTATACGCCGAATGGTGCTCGGTAAGCTCAAATTTAACACCATGTTTTTTTAGATACTCTACCACGTCCATAATATACCCCCTGTCGTACAACTCGTCCCCGTCCGGCATTTCTAACAAACACCCGCCAACTCACCTCGTGATGCAGCTAAAACACAAAACGCTCTACCTATGGATAATAGTAAGGATAGAACGGCTCTACCGGAGAGATCGGGGTGGTTCCCCCGCCGCCTCTACCGGCTAGAATTCCGAGCGTTACAAGTATAGCCGCAAGAGCAACAAGGGCAACAACGGCCCAGAATCGCTCGTTTTTCATGAGGCCTTTCATCCACATGACATCCTCATGCCAGCCTGGAATATGAAGCTCATGTTTTCGTAAATGCATCGTATACATCTTCAAACCCTTTCATATAAACCTTCTACAAGTTATACGTATGCGGTTACAATAAGATGTAAAACTTGTTATTTTTCGTGAAAATCCGACTATTTTGCGTGTTTTGCCCGGTTTCTCCGCCCCGCCGCATGCAAAAAAAGAGTAGTTGCAAAATCATGTAATGTCAGATACGATAAAGGAAATAATGTTTGGCAAATCTTTTATACGGATTGGCAGGAAATACAAATGAAGAACATAGTTCTGGATACGATAGAAAAACACAGAAAACTCCTCGCAAAGTTTGAGGGAAACTGCGTCGAAAATCTCGTCACAGCCGCTGAGATGATCAACAATTGCCTAAAGCAAGGCGGCGCTATTTACATCTGCGGAAACGGCGGATCCGCTGCCGACGCCCAGCATATCGCCGGCGAACTCGTTGGCAGATTCATGCGAGAAAGAAAGGCCCTCCCCGTCGTTGCACTTACAACAGACACCTCGGTAATGACAGCCATCGCAAACGATTACAGCTTCGACGATATTTTTACAAGACAGGTCGAAGCTCTCGTAGGATCGGATGATCTGCTCTGGGCTTTTTCAACAAGCGGAAAAAGTCTCAACGTAACAAAAGCAGCTCAACTTGCAAAAGAAAAAGGTGCCAAAGTGCTGGCATTCACCGGAAAGCTTTCGACGCAACTGGAGGACATCTCGGATTTATGCATTAGCGTAGATGCCGAAAACTCATATTCAGCACAGGAAATTCACCAGATCGCCTACCACATAATATGCGACCTCGTCGAAAGAAACGTCTGCCAATAACAAACCGGCTCTCCGGCAGGGACGTTTTCCGTTTCAGGGCATATTCCTTCTCAGCACTGCTGCCGTTGAAATGCTTTTTGTGAAATTATCCGATGATAACGTCATCGATATTTGAACGTTTCTTATCACGCCCGCATCAAGGGGATCTACCGCCTTAACAAATGTCATCGACACCACATTCTCACAGAGGATATAGTCATCGTCCGAAGTGCTGTCGTTTGTAACAAGGTACAACGTATTGTCCGTACTGTCGAATTTATACGTTATATTACTGTTGCCGGAGGTGAGCAGACTGCACTGAGACAAAGGTTCGGAAACTTCTACGGCGTTTGCGGTCCTAAGTTCTGTCGTGATCCTGGTAAGCGCCTGACGCGCCGAGTTTGTAAGCTTAAACGCGTCTTCATTCACCTTGAAACTAGTGACCGAAGCACTGAACGCGGCAGCCAGCGCCGTCAACAGCATCCCCATTATCATCAACGCCATAAGTATTTCAACGACAGTAAATCCGCAACGAGATGTCTTTGTTCTATACATAATACCCGCCCCTATCGAGTTCTGATCCAGCTTGACGAACTTATCTCTCTGCCGTTCATAACTATCCCAACCGTAACCTTAACGAAAGGGCTTAAGTGGTCACCGACAGTAACTGTAAGGTCCGACGTGCTGACATTTTCAACGGTTATCACCTGGCTAAAAACTGAAAAATCGCTCAGTTGCGAACGGTTTATATCTATAGGAGGAGAAAAAGTAATACCGTCCAGATCGTCGAGATCGTCATAGCTGCCAAGCGTCTCCCCGGATTCTGCACCGAATATATCCGTACCGGTTTCAGGATCGACAACAGCCAGAGAAGCGGTAAGCTCTCTTATTTCTTCCAAAAGAAATTCCGCGGTAGACAATTCTATACCTGCAGCATTTACCCGCGTAAGAGCTCCGTTCGTAACCAGCAGCGCCGCGACCGCGATACCTACCAGAAACGTAGCTATCAGAACTTCAAGAAGCGTAAATCCCGAACGGTTTTTTCTCGCATTTTTTCGCATCGCACATTACCCCACTGCACTGCTCATTTTGAATATAGGAAGGATTATACTGCTGGCGATAAATCCTACCAGAACACCCATCAAAACGATCATTATAGGTTCGATCATTGACGTTACCATTTTGATCGTCGTCTTTAGTTCTCTTCCATAAAATTCGGATATGTCGCTAAGAACGCTGCCAAGCGTACCCGATTCCTCCCCGCTGCTTATCATCTGTGAGACACTTGCGGGCATAAGCGTTGAGGTAGAAAGACTGTAAGCAATCTTACGGCCCTGCCTGACCTCCTCATGCACATTTTTCCACATCTTTTCATAGAGAACATTGCCCGTTATAGAAGCTGTAATAGAAATTGTATCGAGTATGGGAACACCGGCATTCGTAAGAACACCCATCGTATGAAGACTTCGGGTAATATAAAGGCTGCGGCACAGGGTTTTTAAAAGAGGAATTTTCAGCTTTGCCGTATGCCAAAAGTGTTCGCCCGTATCGGTCTTGATGAAGAATATAAAACCGGTGATCAGCGCTGCAATACTTACAATGTTGACATGCCAGTATCCACGCATAAAACTGCTCACACACATGACTATTTTAGTAGGAGCAGGAAGAAGGTGCTCCTTACCTGCGAAAACTGTAAGAAACCGGGGAAGCACGAACATCATTAAAAAAGATGTACACGATACCGCCATAAATGCGATGATAGCAGGATAAACCATTGCGCCGACGACTTGCGAACGCGTATCTGCCTCCTGATCCAGATATTCGGCCAACTGTTGGAGCATAGTGCTCAGCGATCCCGATATCTCCGCGGCGGCTACCATATTCACATAAATTTTACCGAAGTATTTGGGATGCTCGGCAAGCGCCTGCGAAAAACTTTGACCGGATTCGATCTTATCTTTAAGGTCGATTATGATACGTTTGAATTTTACCTTTTCGATCTGACTGCCGATAGACTCAAGTGACTCCTGAAGGCTGATACCAGCTTTGACCATAACAGAAAGCTGATTCGTAAAAGTAAGGATGTCTTTTCTGCTGGGCCCACTTTCGACCTTAAAGTTAAGTATCTTCGCAAGAACACTATCCTGTTCTGAATTTTCGCGAGACAAGCTTTGTGTGTTTTGCGCAGGACGTCTCTGCTGATTCTCCTGAACAGACGAATCGTCCAAAGCTCCGGAATGCAAAGTTTTTTCAAGTACCGCCATAATACCACCCAACATAATAACTCAGTATCACCGACCCGTCCCGCCGAAGCCCTGGCGAAGGGGGAAGACGAATCCACATCACCTGTTCTGGTCGCAAAGCGACCCCTAGCTTACAAGTTGCTCGACAACCACACGATCATTAGAAGAAGGAGTAAGATCCTTATCCATCTTCGCGGGATTTGCCGCACGCAAGACCGCTTCTTCCCGGGATATGTAACCGCTTTTATACATCTCGGATATGCTGTGATCCATAGTCTGCATCCCAAGGCGCCTCGATGTTTCGATAATATTAGGAATCTCAAATATTCTGTTCTCTCGGATACAGTTGCGAACCGCCGACGTACAAAGCAGTATCTCCGTACAGGGAACCATACCGGGCTTGTCTATACGTTTAAAAAGAGTCTGTGAAATTACTGCCTGAAGCGTATTAGACAGCATCGCACGGATCTGGTTTTGCTGAGTCCCGGGGTAAATATCAATGATCCTTTCGACCGTTTGGGCTGCATTTACCGTATGCAGCGTTGAAAAAACAAGGTGCCCCGTTTCCGCCGCCGTTATCGTAGAACCCGTAGTCTCAAGATCCCGCATTTCTCCAACCATAATAATATCGGGATCCTGACGCAACACATGTTTAAGACCTGACGCAAAGTTCGTACAGTCGGCACCGATCTCACGCTGCTCGATCATCGACTTGTCATTCGTCAGTGCATACTCTACGGGATCCTCAAGAGTTATTATACGTTTGCTCGACATTGAGTTTATACGCCCTACCATCGACGCAAGAGTGGTACTTTTGCCTGAACCGGTATGTCCGGTAACGAGAACAAGCCCGCGAGGAAGTTCGGTAAGTTCCGAGACAACATCGGGAAGGTGAAGGTCCTTGAGCACAGGGATCTCGTTGGGAATTACCCTGAAGGATATTGCGATGGTATCACGCTGAAAATGCGCGTTTACACGGAACCTGTGCCCATCGTCAATAGTTGTGGAAAAATCCAGATCCTTGTTCTCTTCGAATTTCTTATATTTGTCGGCGCCGATCATGTCCAGCACCATACCTTTAACCTCGGTTTCGTTGACATCAGGAAGATCCATTTCCACAAGCTTTGTGTGGATTCGTAGAATGGGGGGCATACCTGTATTAACATGAACATCCGAAGCGCCGCTTTCGATTGCCATGGCCAACATTGTTTTTACATCTATCATCTTACGCACTCCCTATCAATAAATTACTTTGACATCGTCGATCTGTGATCATATGCCTAAATCCCATTTTATTTCTAAGTGTTTTCGCTGCGATCGTAGACTTCGGTCACTCGAAGAACCTCTTCGATCGTAGTGACCTGATCCCTGACTTTTCGCATTCCATCGTCAAAAAGTGTCGCACAACCGCTTTCTATAAAAGCATGCGTCATATTATTCTGCGATGAATCGCTGTTGATAATATCCTTGAACTTATCGTCCATCACCATCAACTCGAATATACCCGCCCTTCCGACATAGCCGCTTTGCCTGCACTGGTCGCACCCGGCTCCAATGACGATCTCATCGGGTGAGATACCGGCGGTCTCAACATGGCAACGCATGTTATCGGGAACCTGATAGGGCTCTTTACAGTTGCCGCATATCCTTCGAACAAGCCGCTGAGCCAAAACCGCATTCAGCGATGCCGCAATAAGATAAGGTTCGACACCGATATCAACGAGTCTTGAAATAGTGCTGGGAGCATCGTTTGTATGAAGCGTCGAAAGGACCAGGTGCCCCGTAAGTGCCGCCTGAACCGCAATTCGGGCGGTTTCACTATCGCGTACTTCACCTATCATGATTATGTCAGGATCCTGCCTGAGCAAACTTCTAAGAGCCGACGCAAAAGTAAGACCAATTCTCTCATTCGCCTGAACCTGGTTACAAAACTCCAGATCGTATTCAACGGGATCTTCCACGGTTGAGACATTCAGGGTGGAACTGTCCATTTCTGCCAGAGCAGAGTAAAGCGTAGTACTCTTTCCAGATCCCGTAGGCCCGGTTACGAGCAGGATTCCATGAGGAAGGATAATTTGTCCCCGAAATGCCGTCAGAACCTCAGGCTCCATCCCGGAAAATTCGAGACCTTTCACTAAAGAGTTGCTGTCAAGTATTCGGATAACAGCTTTTTCTCCATGACTTGTAGGAAGGATGGAAATACGCAGATCGATCCCGCGAGAGTTCATGATGACCGAAATCTTGCCATCCTGAGGCAAACGCCGTTCCGATATGTCCAGATTGGCCATGATCTTCAAACGTGAAATGATCGCGGGGTGCATCTTTGCAGGCGCCTCTTTCGATTCAAAAAGGGCACCATCGATCCGCTGGCGTATCTTGGTATATTTCTCCTTGGGCTCGATATGAATATCGCTCGCGCCTTCCTGAATCGCACTACTTATCAGGTAGTTTACGAAGTTGATGACAGGCGAACGACCGGCGCTTTTTTCCAGGTCTTCGCTTTCTTCCTCTTCGTCCTGAACAACTTCGATCTCCGCCATATCGCTGATGAGCTCGTCGAAATTATACTCGGTTTTGTTGGCACCTTCCAGTTCATTGCAAGCCGCATCAATATCGTCCTGGGGACATACGATCATTTTCACCGTTAGATCGGTCTGACGCATCACATCATCGGCCACGAAAATATCTTCGGGACGGCTCGTAGCGACAACAAGCACACCATCTTTCTCTGATACGGGTACCATATGATTCGACCGTATATACACAATATCAAGCCGTTCAAACGCCGCCTCTTCAACCTCACAAACCTCAATACGCCTGAACTCAAGATCGCACAGTTTTGCCCTTGCCTCGAGAACTTCCAGCTTATCGACTATGGACTTGCTGATAATGAATTGTTCGATATCGCCTGTCTCTTTGGCCTGGCAGTCACTTCGGATTTGTTCTACCTGCTCAGCCGACAACCTCCCCATTTCCATCAGGACATCTGCGACATCTCTGGTATGACAGGAAACACTGCTCTCAGGAGAATACAGATTGCTAAGTCCTCGCATCAGCATCCCATCGGCGCAGTTTTCCCGTTCGCCACCATCGCTTTCGATATCTGTTACTTTTTTAATATGTTTAAAAGGCAGCTTCATTTAGACATTCTCAACAAAACGCTTGCTCCATTCGACGACAATTCAACAAAATCATCGCCTATACGCTTCACACGAAAACCGGATATCGAATCGCCTTCGTAAAGTATCTCATTGTTTATCATGCATGATCGACCTTTACCAGAAGACATGATCGTCCACAAGCGAAGATCCACTTTCTTAGTTACACGCTGACCGAAAGAACTCTGAGATTTACCGCCCATATCAAGCTCAACCATATCAAAATTGGCCACCGAACTATGACGGAAGGGATTCTTTTGCAATTGGTCGACCTCAACCTGCTCAATATCAGAAAGGCTCGATATCTTACTGACCACCTCAGTAAGCTTACTACCCATTTCCGTTTGTATACCGCTAAGATTTGCCACTGCACTTTCTATCTGCAACGCATCATCCGAAATTGCACCATTAGCAGTCGAAGGATTTACACGATTGATCATAAAAACCAGTGACAAAATCCCTGCCACAAAAAACACTCCGAGCACCATCGTATTTCGTTTGACGTTCTTGACATTATTGCTGGGCAAAAGGTAATCATCTTGACTCTCACCATCCCGGCCCGAAACATCTTTACCGTCAGAACCGTTCGCCGATGTTACGTCGCTTTCACTTTCTTGACGCATAAATGACATCATTTTATCTTCCCTTAATATACGACACGTTCGCCGACTCAACTACACGCTTGAATCCTGAAAAAATATGTTAACAACAAATACCGCCTCCATATACCCGTCAAGCTCGGAATTTTTTTTGATGATAAGTTCGGGGATATTAGTGATACGGTCCAGCTTTTCCAATGCCAAAAGAAATGAATAATATGATTCGAAATCACCGTGAAGTTCCAGCTTCAAAGGCTGTTCGATATAACCGTTATTGTTTTTAGGTTTCAAAGTACGAATAGTCTTGGGAACAAGCCCCTGCTGCAAGGCGATCACGGTAACATTTTCAAGAACGGTATATATCTCACTTTCGTCGGGAAGCCTGCTCTCAAGCAGCTTAATACCGTCCTCAAGTTCAGCAAGTTGTTTACGAAGATCCTCTATCGCAGCAGGTGCCGACTTAAGCTGACGCAGCTTATCTATGCTCTCGGCAACTTTTACCTTTTGACGGCCAAGATCGGAATTGGCGGGTTTGATCATAAATATATGCGAAAAATAAACCAGCCCGATCAACAGAACAAAGAAAACCGCTTTTATCAGATTGCTTTTCATATTCATTTTCTCCAGCCGAATTCATCGGCGTACTAATCATCTGCATCTATAACTTATCTCAAACTTACATGATTTCTTTTCGCTTTAACCTTAGCTTTTTAACCTCAACGCTTGTCAGTTTCTCGCGACGGTTTATCACAGCCTGTAGTTTGAACCGGCGAAACTTAACATCATCGATCACATGTTCTTTAGACTCGACAAGTCCGACATTATCGAGAAGAAGTGAATTGCCGATCTTTGCAATATACTTGGCTACTTCGATATCGCTGGGAGCGATGCCTGTTATCTCAATATTCGTGTCAACCACCCTGACAGGTACAGAATCGGTTTTCGCAGACTTCGATAAAGCCGCACTGGCAGCAGCATACTGACTTTTACTTTTGCCTTCTTCGACCACAGAAACAACCTCATTGTCGGTTATTTTAAGATCAAGCAGCGATACACCTTCGGGCAGACTGTTTGTCAGACACGCAAGGATTATCGTTCTGGGAATCAGGTCAGGCAGACCCGTAGTGATCGAAGCCGTTTGCATCAAACTCTTACCTTTTGCCTGCAATTGCTCAACAAGTTCCATCTGCTCACGCGCCTTGCCCATACTAACAGTTATCGCGGTAAGCTCTTTTTGAACACTTCTCTGACGAACCTTAATAACCAAAAACGTAATAGCTATTCCGGCCATAACAGCCCCAAGCAGAACAAAATACAAAAAATTCACTCTGCTTGAATCACGCTGTTGAACATAATCGTTAGGTAAAAAATCAATCTTAGACATTATAAATTCTGCTTTCTTTCAATAAAATAAACCGGATCAATCCCCGCCGGAAAGGCTGAGACCAAAAGCAAGCGACCAGTCAACTTCACTGCCGCGCCTGTCGACTCCAAAATGCTTATTTTCATCCGTATCCACCGCTGCCAATACATCGCCTATCTGTGCTGGAACATGAATACGTTGAGCAAGTTCGGATATCTTTTCACAAACAGACTCGTTAATGCTTCGACCAGAAAAAAATACGAGCCGTTCAACGTGTATCTCGGAATAGATCGACTCAAAATACCTGCAGCATGCATCGATTTCAGACATGAGACGAGTAACCATCTCCGTACGGTTAAAGTGAACAACACCAATAGGGATCGTACGGGCAAATAATATCTCCGTGTGTTTGCATATCACAATATTGCTGCTGTCATGATCAACCGTCATTAGCATCGATACCGTCTTGGCATCGCTAACGCGTCTGCCGAAAAAATGAATATAACAATTAGTCATAGCCATAGGCCAAACACCGATACCTTTGACGCTAAGACCGGCATTTTCATATATCGCCAACTGACGATCAACATTACACCGATCCGCTGCCATAACAACAACTTCCACATTACCCTTACCGCTGGCACCTGTGGACGAAACGTACTTAATTATCCCATCGGAGAGATCGAAGGGTAATTTCCCGGCCATCTTTTCACGAATGTCTTTATCGATGTTACCGCTGCCGGAACCGGAAATCTTAAATTGCTCGATAAAAATATCGTCGGCGGGAATAGCCGCTATAACTTCTTTACCAAAGAACTGCCCATGCCCAATCATCTCACTAATAGAGCTTACCGCCCAACGCTGCCACTTCGCATTCCCAAACTCCACATCTTCGGGAACGGTATCAGTAACGGCGGCATGTAGGTACACACCACCCCCGGACAATCCCAATTGTGCCATCTTCAACTCTTTCCTGCCAAGTTCGATCCCAACAGGATAAATAGTTTTTTTTACCAATCCCAGCATACTATACTCAAAATAAACTCTGATTTGGCCTCGCACAGTTACAATGCTGCCGCGGCAAAAAAACAAAACATTCTCACAAATGAAATCGTCACAAAAACACTTCGACATTACAGACCGATTTTGACATATCGCAAAAGACTGTAAGCACCGCTACCTTAAAATCTAAGAAATGCTTTCGGTGCAGTCAAATAAGTTTAATGGAATGCCAAACTGACTTTACCACCGATAATATATTCGTTGTAATGTAAAAAAGAGGGTTAGGATTTCCAGTCTCTCAACCAGAATTAACGTCTCATAAGTAATCACATAAGAGACTTGAAAAGGCAGGCTAAATCATATCCGGATATGCTGCTGAAAATAAAAATAGTCTGTAGATAAGAGCAGCTATTTTCCCCCGAAAACATGAAATAAAACGCAGCGACCGATAATGTTGCCAAAAAAACATCGTAGACCAAAGCGCCTGTTAAAAATAGCCTCAGCCGTAAGGGCGAAACTTTAATTTTGATTTTTGATATCTCAAACTGACCAACAGGTCAGTTTGACGCTATTCAGACTTAAGCTGCCGGGTCATAAGTTTCAGGATCGCGGAATGAACACTTTTCTTACCGCTGATCACATCGCCGACAGCCTGGCAAATCGGCATCTCGACTTTGAGACGACCGGCAAGTTCCAGAACAGATTCGCAAGTCGCAGCACCTTCCACAACGCTTTCAGTTGCACCAAGTGCCTCCTGAGCTGTTTGCCCCTTTCCGATTCTTTCACCAAAGGAACGGTTGCGACCTCGTGGGGAAATACACGTAGTAACAAGATCGCCAAGTCCGCTAAGACCGGAGAATGTCTCACTTCTGGCACCGAGGGCAATCCCCAAACGCCTGATCTCGGCAAGTCCTCGTGTTACCAAAGCGGCCTTGGCATTATCGCCTGCACCTACCCCGTCGATGATCCCAGCCGCGATCGCGATAACATTCTTAAGCGCACCGGCAATTTCGACACCGACCATATCCTCGTTTGTGTACACCCTGAATACCGAAGTGTTAAAGGTTTCCTGAATTTTCTTTGCGACCGACACATCGAAGCTGCCCACACACGCCGTTGCCGGCAATGAACGGATCAACTCATCGGCGATAGTAGGCCCGGAAAGAACAGCATATTCCCGATTGCCGCCTAAAATGTCCTTAAGGATCTCACTGGGACGCAGCAGCGTTTTATTTTCGATCCCTTTGGCAACGCTGACAATCGGCACAGATTCCGGAACATAAGGTTTAAGCCTCTCCCAGACACCCCGCATAAACTGGCACGGCACAGCCGAGATAAGCAATTCTGCCCCCTCCATTATCAAGCTGTCATCCGATTCAAGCTCAAGCTCGTCAGGCAGCCTGTATCCCGGAAGAAAAACGCTGTTCTCACGCGTTTGCTTAATTTGCGCAACATAATCGGCATCATAACCCCACAAACGAACCTTGACCGATTTGCCGCAAAGGATCACCCCGCAAACACTACCCATCGCACCGTCACCGATTATAGAAACTTTAGTATACATAGCGGTATTAAAGCAACTCCCCGCAATAAATGCAAGCGTTTAAAAATGATCCCCAGTTCAATTATCCAAACTGAGTTCCCAATCCTGGCATGCTGAGTTGTTAAAATCAACATCCAAGCGAATCAGATGTGGCCTAATAACCTCAACCTTAGCACCCAAGCATTTGTCAATACCCTCATTCCCCGGCAACCATATCCAATAATGTTCCTGAGTGCCTGGAGCTCCGGAAAATGTGCCTTTTAACATTGCTTTTTCGGGTATCCAGCGAAATTGTTCTATTCCGACCTGGCCGGTTACATGCCGAGAATTGCCGATCAATGTTGGTTTCACAGGCACCGCTTGAACCTGAAGTATTCGGCAGGAGAACGGGGGAATTCGACTTGGCAGAACTCGCATTGGGCCGTACACTTGACCACTCCAGAAATCAAAAAACAGGTAGTTCTTATCACCGGGCAATCCCCAATCTTTTGGGTCAATTGTCAATTCGAGGGCACTGCTTTTGTTCCAGTTGAAGGATCCCAGCACATGAAAAGTACCCGATGGAATCGTACATTCTCTAATCCATCGTTTTGGCGGACTGTTCTCTAGCAGATCAAGCGGCTTTGCACGGCCCTGCTGGGCAGGCAGACCTCTCTGAAAAATCCACCAACGAGGTGTCTCAACACGTTCCAACGCACCGCCACATAAATAACTGTAGCCCAATATCGCATTGTAACTAACCCACAAACGCAAACGATCCGGACTGAAGATTGAGTTGTCAGTAATATTTCTTCCCCAAGTAAACGGACGAGAAGAAGGATCGAAAAATTCATTATCGCATTGAAAGAACCGGCCATGATAATGATAACGTGAGGCAAAAACCGGTGCGAGAAACTCCTCCATTCCTCCTCGCCAGTCTTCAGCAGGTCGATAACCATCGGCTAAACCAAGTACCGGACCTGGCCAGACCATACATGCCTCGATGAAAATGTCAGGACCAAGATGTTTGCGGATGGCTCGAAAACGGTTGGATATCCCTTGTGCAACCGTTATCGTATCATTATCACTGTCGTAGTCACGTGAGATAAAGTCAAACATCAGATATTGGTATCCCCACTTTTTCACAGCCATTTCAAAAAGGTTTGCAGCCGCCAGATCCAGCTTAGGCTTACCGGCTTTAATGTTGTAGAAGGGTCGGCACACCAACGCAGGTCTGTATC
>VRUF01000006.1:19208-32586 GCA_019456245.1 Planctomycetota bacterium
ACCCTCAACATGCCATGCGAAACCGTGAGGAAAGTCCTTTCGGCTGTCGTAGTGATCCGGAGCAAAACCTTTTTTACTGACTTCTGCTATAAGCTTGCGAACCGTCTCTGGTTTTGCAGTTGAAAGTTTGGAAACTGAACGGCCGTCAGGTCTGCTGGAACTTAAACCACAAAACTGCGTTTTTATGGTATTTAGACCATAAGGCTTGAGGTATCGGTCAACTACAAGCATCAATTCCGATAGACGTTTTTCACTCAAGGGGTGCTCGGCAGGATTTTTGTTAGAAGGGTCACTCCCATAAGCTGTAAACAGCCCCGTGTAGGGCGGATGACGCAATTGCCAATCAAGGTAACGGCAGACAAAATCCGTATACTTGTCTAATGCGTCATTAGGATTGGCACCTGCAACTAATAGCATGCGATGAGAAACATAAGATCTGCCCGGGGGTAATCTTAATTTACGACCCTTCAAATCGGTCTGAAGCCATGTAGATAATTTTATCCCTATATGTTCATCGCGAGTTATAAAATCAATTTTTGATCCACCCGTTGCAGTTTCACCAATACCGATTGCCAATGAACTCTCACCTGTTGCACCAATAACTGTACTCCAAAATGAAGAAACGACTCCCTCAGGGGGAAAAGCCCGTGAAGTTGGATATTTCGACCAGTAATCCGGTTGTGCAAGAAAACGGCTTGTAGGATATTTAGGAAAATTACTACCAAAACCTGCAGTCGGAGGATCACCCCACAACGGAATAAGTCGGTATAGAAACATGTTTCGGTTTGTTGGATTTGTTACGGACATATCAATTGCTGCAACAGGCTCGTCACGATATAAACTATACGTCATAGTCACTCGCATACCATTACCGATAAGACCGGAGATTTTCAACCTATCGACACTGCCGCACCTGTCTTTACTTTCTTCCGTAACAACTTCCGCTTTTGACAAATCCATCGGACCCAAACGAGTGCCGTCTGCAAGTACTACCATCCCCGTATGACAATTCAACTGATATTGATTTGCTAAGCTAATGCTGATTTTATCATCGTCCTGCAAAGCTATTTTGCCATTTTGATTCTTAATAGAACCGATAATACCAGGTTTTGATACGGCTGTTATTTCTTCAAGCTGAACATCATCGAACCAAACTCTGCCTGTTCCCTTGCCGAACCCAATGAAGAACAGGACGATATTCACTTTTCCGGAAGCAGGAACACGAAAGATCGCTTCGATCTTTCGCCATGGACAAGTACCAAACTGCCGTCCTGTAGCCTCTGCAACAAGACGATTATCAGCAGTTCGAATATGAAGCGTACCGCCAATTTCAGTTGGATCGGTTGCTTGCAAATTCTTTGTTTTTACCCAGCATGATGCTCTCCACAGAGAATGTGCCGGTAGATGAACGATTTGACTTATTGCTATATCGGCTGGATCCTTAGCTGCGATCAGCAAAGCTTGTTTACCTTTCCTGTGTTCGCTTCGAACCCCACGAATAAACGGCTCTTGTCCCTCCTTCACAATAGCACTTCGCCAACCATACAGGGCTTCCGGTGCTTCAAAGGACGGGTTTTCCAAAGCCCATGCATTCCCGATGGAAAACAACAGAAAGCAGAGAATAAATTTTTTTCGGGTCATCTCACCAAACCTTTTTGATAATGAAATGTAAGTCCATGATAAAGCTCCAAGACTCAACCCAGAATGGCAATTTCCACCGGTTTCAGGCGTTTGATCATGTGAAGATTACTCTTACCCATACTTACCTCCATCACCACATGGTCATCTGTGTACTCCGTGCTGATGATCCGCCCGTTGGCATGAAGATAGCTCAAAAGCTTGCCGTTACCGATATCGGCAACGACACGCACTGTAACATCGCTGCCGTGATATTTACCAAGCACCGCCTCGGCAACCTTATCCAGGTTCATACCGGTCTTCGCCGAAATACAGATAGCCTCGGGATAAATCGTCTGTAGCGACTCAAGCGTCGCAGACTCTGAAAGCACGTCCGCTTTATTAAGAACCACAAGCATGTCTTTTTTCTCACAGCCGATTTCCTTTAGTACGCTTTCAACGCTTTTGATCTGGTCAAAGGCCTCGCTGGTAGACACGTCTACAACATGGATCAAAAGATCCGCATTAACTGCCTCTTCCAGTGTCGCCTTAAAAGACGCCACAAGTTGATGGGGCAGATTGCTCACAAACCCAACCGTATCGCTAAGCAGCACCTTGCTGCTGCCCTCAAGTTCCCATTTTTTCGTACGCGTATCAAGCGTCGCAAACAGCCTGTCCTCAACAAAAACACCCGCATCGGTAAGCGCGTTCATAAGGGTACTCTTGCCCGCGTTCGTATACCCGACAATGCCGACTTTGAACATTTCCCCCCTGCCGTCGATTTCACGCAGCTTGCGTTTGTCGATCCCCTCAAGCTCACGCTTCAGTTCGGAGATTCGCTTATTGACAAGCCGCTTATCGATTTCAAGCTGCTTTTCACCCGTTCCACGCGTCCCGACACCTCCCGAAGCGGCACCGCCGGCTAAACGATCGAGATGGGACCACATACTCGTAAGCCGCGGATAAGTATATTCAAGCTGAGCAAGTTCAACCTGCAGCCGAGCCTGACGAGTCTGCGCACGGGTCGCAAATATATCCAGAATCAACTCGCTCCGATCGATAACCTTCGTCTGGATAATCTCCTCGAGATCGCGGATCTGACCCGGAGAAAGATCGTTATCGAATATAATCACATCCGCATCGAACCTCTCGACCCGGTCGCACAACATACGAGCCTTGCCCTTGCCGATATACGTAGATGCATTGACACGATATATCTTTTGCTGAAAACGGTCCACAACAACCGCGCCGGCAGTTTCAACAAGCGCAGTCAATTCGACCAGATTGTCATGTTTTTTGAAACCCCCGCCCCTTCGCATCCGATGAATCGCACCGACAAGGATCGCACGTTCTTTTTTAACCTGAAGTTGCTCGCGTTTACGTTCCAACTCAATCCACAATCTGTACTATAGAGTGAATCGGGTAAAGCATACCGTACACTTCGATTATCTCTTTATCGATAAGCCGAACACATCCGTTAGAACACATTGTACCTATAGACTCCGGCTCTTTAGTACCATGCAACGCAATACCTGTTCTGTCCTTATTACTCTCATCGAGACCTTCGATTTCTATCCACCTCGCACCAAGCGGATACTCAGGATCACCAGGATAATAAACCTTACCAGCTGGTTCATCGAACCACTCAGGCGTCGGGATCTTACCGTCTGCCATAACTCTCCATCTGCCAAGAGGCGTTTCGCTCCCCTTCTTACCGAGACCAACATCATAGCTCCTAACAAAAGTATTCTGCAAATAAAGGTCCATCGTAAAGCTCGAACGGTCAATAATAGCATGGAACGGCCCGTTAATGACTTTTATAGTACTCCCTGCACGCAAGGCTCTATCGCTCGACAGCCCGTTTATTATTACCAATATCTGATAAGGAACCTTATGCTTGCTGCCTATCGAACCGAGATTATCTCCGTTCTTCACTAAATAAGTCGTCATAAGCTTATCTTCGTCGTACGGCTTTTTACGCTTTTTGCTGAAAAGCCAGTCTTCTGCAAGCCTGGCCAGCATCGCCTTAACCTTTATACGGTCCAGACTGCTCAGTTCTAAATTCAGCGAACCGTTAAGTTCAAAACGAGCAGCTATCACTTCGTCCCTGGAAATATGAGCCTCGCCTTTGGCAATAAGATCTTTCGCCTCTTTGCTCGTTACACCCGTATCTTCGACCTTCACAGCTTTCGGCGCAACTTCCTTCTCAACTTTCTCCACAGGCTTACTTTTCCGAACCTCATCCTTCGCCGACTCGTCTGGAATTTGATTTTCCTGCGTCGGATCAGGCTCATCGATCTTCATTATTTTATTCATGTCAGTGTTTCCATCGCTGGATCTGTTGAGCATGTAGATACCCGCGGCAATGAGTAAGATAAGAACAACGATAATCTTCTTACCCTTTTTCTTTTTACGCCTGCGCCTGCTATATGGTTTGTGATAATACTTAGACACGTTTCAACTCCCTGAAACTAACTTTCAATCAAGCATTTTTATTTACATTTTATAATGCCGTCGTCGGTAATGATCATATCCACCGGTTGATCATGATCTTCGACAGGTATAGACTCGACGATTTGCTGACGGAACACAAGCCCGACCCGCTCGGCCTTGAGCAATTTCGATGCAAAGAACTTATCATAAAAAGAACCGCCCCTGCCAAGACGCCCGCCATGTTTGTCAAACGCCAAACCAGGTACAACAACAAGGTCGATATCTTCAAGCGGAACTGGAACACCCGTAACCGGGTTCCGCAAACCGCTCGCCTCTGACGTAAGACCCGCCTCAAGAGTCGTAAGTTCCACAGGGATCATATGCCGCTGCTGCCACGAAACTTTAGGAACTGCAACCGTCTTCTCATCCTGCCACGCATGAAGAATGATCGACGTAGTATCGACTTCATGCGGTAGAGACAAAAACACCATAACGACAGAAGCTTTGCGAAACTCTTCGCTTTCGATAAGAAACCGGCACGCTTTCTTACTCTGCTCGGTCCTTTGTAGATCGGAAAGTTCAACAAGCCGCGCCTTTGATTCGCGCCGCAAACCAACTTTATCCATACTGACATCCTCTCAGGTCTGGAATTATCCCTTACTTGTCGCTACAGTCTATCTCATCCCAGAGTTTTTGTAAATATTGCTTGATCAATTTTTCTCGACCAATTTCCTTCGGTCTATAATACTTCTTTCGGCTATCTGGGTCGATATAATCCTGCCGCAAAAACCCTCTCGGGCTATTATGCGGATATTTATACCCCTCGCCGGCCCCAAGCTCCTTCGCTCCGGCATAGTGTCCATCCCGCAAATGCGCCGCAACGGCTATCGTCCGCCCAGTATTTACATCGGAAACCGCCTCCCAGATCGCCTTCGCACAGGCATTCGATTTCGGAGCACAGGCAACATAAAGCGCCGCCTGCGAAAGTGCAAGCTGAGCCTCAGGCAGCCCGACAAACTCAGAAATCTGCAAAGCACTCGCAGCCACAACAAGTGCCATAGGGTCGGCATTACCAACATCCTCAGCAGCACAAACCGCGATTCTACGTGCAATAAACCGCAAATCCTCACCCCCGGCGATCATCCGGCCAAGCCAGTAAACCGTCGCATCAGGGTCGGATCCGCGCATTGACTTCTGCAAAGCGCTCGCCAGATCATAATGAGTATCGTCGGTATACTGAATCGATTTCCGCTGAATAGATTCCTTCGCGAGCTCAAGATCAAAACAAACACGTCCGCCTTTAACCTGCTTCGCCTGCGAAAGAACCCCAACCTCCAATGCCATCAACCCGCGACGAGCATCGCCATCACAAACACCGGCAAGAAACTCAAAAGCCCCATCGCTCACATCAACACCAATCTTGCCAAGCCCCCGTTCCTCATCGGAAACAGCCAGCCTAAGAAGCTCGACAATGTCCTCCTCGGAAAGCCCTTCAAAGCTAAAAAGCGTACTCCGGCTAAGCAAAGGCGAATTAATCGAGAAAAACGGATTTTCCGTCGTCGCCCCGATAAGCGTCAAAACCCCGTTTTCAACATCGTCAAGCAGCACATCCTGCTGCCCACGGTTAAAACGGTGTATCTCATCGATAAATAGCACGCTCTTACCCCTGCCCGTAACAAGCCGATCCGTAGCCGCCTTGATTATCTCCCGAATATCTTTAACAGATGCCGAAGGAGCAGAAAGATACTGAAAATGGGACTTGGTAGAAGCTGCGATAACCCGCGCAAGCGACGTTTTACCCACTCCGGGCGGACCATAAAAGATAACACTGGTGAGGTGACCGGCATCGAGCATCCGACGCAGCAGTTTACCCGGTGCAAGAAAATGCCGCTGACCCACAAATTCGTCAAGGGTCCTCGGACGCATACGAACCGCAAGCGGAGCGTTAGCTGCGATTTTAGACTCTTCAACGGAAGAAAACAAAGATTTGTCATCAAAAGCACACATACAACCAATTATACGGCCAACTGGAGATTATGCCAGAAACAATGCTGAAATCAAAATCCGCAACATCTAAATGCGACTGTAAAAACTTCCAATTATCTGCCTTGATTCACCAAACAGCATCGCATGGAAATATGACGCAAAACCCAAATAAATCCCCCCCAGATGCACAAAAGCAAAACAACCACCAGCATCGGCCAAATCTCCACAAACTGGTTCAGGGCATTTTTTTTTATGGCAAAACGTAAAAACATCAAAAGGTAGACAGTACCCATCAGGAACATCATCTTCAGCATCGGCTTTTTATGAAAGATCAAACCTAATGCAAGCACAAAAGGAACCACTAATAACGGCATAAACGAAAGCTTAAGCCCGATAGAATGAAAAGTATACTCCTCCCCCTTAATCGTCACTTGCGGCATTACAATTTCAAGCAGATGCGTTGACATCGCAAGAATCACCGGTAGAACTGTAAGCAATATCCCTGCCGCTACTGCCAGCGTCAAAGCAGACCAGAATCGCTCCCGACGTCCGCCGGAAACTGATAAACTTGAATGCACCCACAGATTCATATTGATAACGATGATCCCCGCTGCAAAAAATAAAATATTATGGATTCTCCTCGGCATATAACACAAAAAACACAGCATCCCCATCACAAGCATAATATTTTTCATCCATTCCTGCCTTCGCTTCGAGAGCAGTATCCCAAACGTTTTGTATAAGCACCCCCAGATATGCTGCTGTAAACCCCCGGGTTCCGCCTGCCTGATCCGGGAAAGAAAATATCTTTCCACAGCAGAAGACGTTTTTAATAAGTCAGGCTTATTCTTCAGTTTCTCCGCTAATTTGGCCTGCTTAAGCTTTTCCAGTTTTTTCTTGTTAAAGCCATCAAATATACCCGACACCACCTTACCGCAATATTCACGCCTAAGCGACTTACTGCCTAAACGCCTCCAGACAAGCACGCACAATAATAAACCTAAACATATTACGACTAGTGGATCGGATACGATCATTTTCTGGATAATCCGATCCCACCTCTTGGCAATTATGATAAAAAGCGATATGACCAAAACTCCTGTTAATATTTTGTCGCTTTGTAAGTCCGAAAAAGTCACACTAACACTGAATAAATAAACCAACATCCCCACAACACCACCGGCAATTACTACAAAAATCACAGAAGGAAATCCAACCGCAGAATGAAAGATATACATACAAGCCAACAGCCCGTTAATTACTACTCCTACCCGCAAAAACAATCTACGCGGAATCTGCTCATGCCTCGGCAGACAAAATGAAAATGGCTTACTCAAAATTTCCTTTTGAAGAGACGCCACCAGGATACCGCTGAATAAACTGACCAGCAAATACCCCAGATTCGAGTCGCGAGATAAAAAAAACGCTGGCATCTGGCATAGAATTATCAAATGCCAGAACCACGCACCACGGCATTGATAAAGGTGCTTTAAATTTGCTGTTAGGATTGTCATTTTTGCGCCTCCGCTTCCTGGCTGACGACAACTTTATAAATTTCTTCCAAAGACAATGGCCTGATCGCAATTTCGCAGTTCAGCGACTTGGCACCGGCTTCTAACATCTCCTGAGAATAATTCTGCACAGTGAATACCGCCTGGCAGTTTTCTCTTTCGCAGTCGATTATTTTCCCAAACCCCAGATCTCTCGGCAGCGAACCGTTTAGAGATGTAAGCGTAACCCTGAGGAATTCCTCTCTAAGGTTATCGAAACTGCTGTCACGTAACATCCTCCCTTTACACATAATCAGCGTATGGTCTATAACTTTCTCGACATCGCTTAGAATATGCGACGAGATAATGATCGTGCGGTTTTCGTCCTGAATTATGCCCAGCAGCATATCCAGGAACTGGCTGCGGGCTATCGGGTCCAAACCCGACGCAGGCTCGTCAAGAATCAGCAATTCCGGCTCAAAACCTATCGCCAAAAGTATCGCCAGCTTTTGCCTTTGCCCCGGCGACAGCGAACCGACACGGTCTTTAAGAGAAATATCAAAATCGGCAATGTACTCAGCTTCCAGTTGACGGTTCCAGTTTTCGTAATACGCACTCACATAACGGATCAATTGCTTTACTGTCATCCATTCAAGGAGCTCCCCTTCCTGGTGGACATAACCGATCCGACCAAGTTCTTTCGGGCCAAGCTCGCCTGCATCCGTCTCAAATGTAACACACTCGCCCTCGTCGGCAAGATACAGACCGATAACACATCTAAGCAGAGTACTCTTACCCGCCCCGTTGGCTCCTAACAGACCGATGATCTCGCCGGGCTTGATGTCCAGATCAAGTTTATCCAATGCCTGTATTTTCCCGAATCTCTTGGACACGTTACGCATTTGCACTATCGGATTTCCATTTATCATTTTTGCCTCCGGTTTTTAGTATCGTATTCCTTGTAGTGTTTTTTGAGGGACTCTATCGCTTCCGTTTCTGACACCCCAAGCTGGATAGCCGTAATCGCTGCCTTATCAATAATGCTGCTGAGCAATTCAGCTCGTATCTGATCCAGCCGGTCTTTTGGCACTTTGGCTACAAAGAGACCAACCCCGCGCTTCCTTTCGACAAGACCCTCAGCTTCCAGAAATGAATATGCCTTACTAATGGTCATAGGGTTGACCTTTAATCGTGCCGCAAGGTCACGAACCGTTTCCAGCTTTTCTTCATGCCTCAATCCGTCGGTCATTATCTGCTGACGGATTTGCCGCATAATCTGACGATAAATAGGTACGCCGCTATGATGATCGATTTCCAGTAACATAAATCTCGCCTTTACACATTAGTGTATTACTTACCTAATACACTATACACCATTCACCACACCATGCAATAGAAAAATCCAAAATTTCTAAAAAATTCCCAAAAACGCGGCTTTCAGCCAAAAAATAGGGGGAAACACCAACTCACGCATCACGACCCACGACCCACGTTTTTAAAAACTTCCCAAAAAAACTCAACCCCCCCCACTCCCCCTTCGTATAACCCACCAATAAGGGAGGTTTTTATCAATCCAATTGGAGGGCTACATTATGAAAAGATTATCGATACACATAGCAGCATCAGGGATGATGGCAGCGATTCTGCTTTGCTCTTACGCACAGGCCAAAGAAGTCGCCAGCCTTATCGGCAGCAATGCCGCACAGAACATTATCTGGCCCGATCCTGCCGCAAACAAGATCGAACGTATGACCGAACTTGCTGCCACTGACCAGATCGCACTCATTCAGTGGTGCATGGACAATTACAAAAACACTGTACGCAACTACCAGGGCCTCTTACATAAACAGGAACGAATAAACGGCAAGCTAAGAAAACGTCAGTCAATTAATGTCTGGTTCAGGGAAACACCTTTCTCCGTTGTAATGAAATGGAAAAAGAACCCGAAATCCATAGACAAGCTCCTGTACGTGGAAGGCCAAAACAAAAACAAAATGATTGTTCATCCGACAGGCGCATTTGCTTGGATAAAGTCCGTCAAAAAACACCCACGCTGCAAAGAAGCACTAAAAGCCAGCCTGAGAACATGCGATCAGTTCGGCTTCTACAGAAACATGCAATCAATACGTGAAATGTTACTGGCGGCAAAAAAAACCGACAGTCTGAAAATGCGATACCTGGCCACTGACATTATCGATGGCAGAAGTTACATCAAAACTGAAACAACTTTGAACATAAAAGATTATCCCTGCACAAAGCTCATAATGGACATTGACACAAAGCACATGGTCCCCACAAAACTTGCTTTTTATGATCGCAACGAAAAACTGATCTGCCAATACGAATTCACCGATTTGAAGCTAAACCAGGGGATAGACAGCAAGACATTCGACGCAAAAACGCACAGGATGTAAGCGATTCAATCTGTGATCAAACTACCTTTTCAGGCTTAAATACTTTCACGTTATTCTTGCCGGCCTGCTTGGCTGCATATAGAGCCTCGTCTGCTGCACGGGCAACATCGCCTGCACAGGAACCACTTTCATATCGACCCACACCAACACTGATCGAAAGGTTTATCTTCTGGTGATCGCATATGATTGGGGATTCGGAGACCATCTTGACCATGCGCTCGGCAACCATAATAGCATCGTCAAGAGAAGTGTTAGGAAGGATTATCGCGAATTCATCGCCTCCGTATCGCGCAGGAACATCTATCTGACGTATGCAAGCCTGAAGTCTTCGGCTTATCTGACGAATCGCCATATCGCCGGCACGATGACCGAATTTATCGTTGATCGGCTTTAAGTTATCGATATCTGCCATGATGATTGCAACCTTACCGCCGTAACGCTGCGATCTACGCAACTCACTGTCCAATGACTCATAAAACGTCCGGTGATTATACATACCGGTAAGGCCGTCGGTTTGAGCAAGACGCTGGCTCTTTTCAAATAGCTTGACATTGCCGATAGAAGCGCCGATAAGCTGGCGGAATAGTTCTATAACAGCAACCTCAGAAGTATTAAACGCCGTCCCATCGTTCTTGTCGGTAATATTTAGAACTCCGACAACACGCCCATGACAGATAAGCGGGGCAATTATACAACTCTTAGTCATATAGTTCTTAGCAAAAGAACGCTGAACTTTACCTTTAGGAGGATCTTCGAGGGTATCGACATCACCAACAAGGATCAATTCTTTGCTCCGAACCGCAGCGATCATAGGAGATGGGGGGTTCTGGTTCAATGAAACAATATTATTGATCAGGAACGGGTGGTTGTATTTTTGAAGATGAAGAATATCGCTCGTCTCATCAAGAATATAAAGCGAAGCAAGCCGAGCACTGATAAGTTTAGGAATCTCATCGACACATATCTCAGCAATACTATCCATATCCAGGCTGTTAAGTTTCCGTGCTAACGGAGTAATTGATTCAAGCCGGCATATCTCTCTGGCACAACGCAGCTTATTTACTTTAGATGTCTCACTATTTCCCATATTACCCGCTTCTTAACTCACAAGGAGGATTCTATACGCATTATCAACTTATATTTCTTCGTCTCAAAAGCACCGCCAATTAACTTAACTTTGCCAAAAAAACGCCTGTTTTTGCACCGAACTCAAACTTTTCAAATAAAGCCTCCAAAACCGCAAAACCAGGGAATCCCCACAAATACCTCAAAAAATAGCATCTCCTGAACAAAAGGCGAAAGCCGAAATTGAGTTAAGCGACATCCACCGAAGGAGGGGCGAAAAATCGCCCGACCCACGAAATTCGACTCTGGCGGAACTAACGGCCATAAAACTCTTAACACACTAGAGTTACATCAAAAAAATCGCAGGTACAACAATATCTTTTAAGAAAAATTTGAAAAAAATGAAAAAAATATTTGACGTATCGACGAAATACCAATATGTTTTACGTTTTACAAAACGTAAAACGTTTAACACCTTTTGAAGATAAATTTGGCCGTAAAACTCCGCCGATATATGGAAAAGAATAAAGAGGGAACCAAAAAGCTGCTCACATCCACGCTGTTGGGTATCTGGTCGAAACAAATGAACGAGACTATGACTAAAATTACTATCCCAAAAAAACTATACCGCATAGGAGAAATTGTCACCAACACGCCTTTCACGCGGCAGACAATTCACAACTATACTGTTATGGGACTTATACAGGAATCGGACTGGACAAAAGGAGGACATCGACTATATGACGAATCCGTTTTCGAAAGACTTTCGCTGATCATGAATTTAAGAAACAACAAAACACTCGCACAGATTAGGAAAATACTCGCATTAGAAGACAATGACTCGGACGATAATGCAAGAAAGGCTACTGTAGCATCATAATTTCTATAAAACGACCAAATTAAATAAAGCTTTTACAAAACAATACGGCAGATAAAATGAATATTACAGCCACACTTACAGACAACATCACTGAAATACTAAACAAAGTATTGGACTTCACAAAGCAAAGGCACAATATTCTCACTGACAACATAGTCAACGTCAACCTCGACGATTTCAAACCAAAAGACCTCGACTCGCCAGGCTTTGCAGACACGATGTCACTTGCCGTTTATGAACACGCCCGCAATGACAGATTGCTCCTCAGAGACAATGAAAATATAAAATTTATTGCCGGTGGCTTCATGGAAACAACACCGGTAATTGACGAAAATGCCGAATCGCTATTGAAAAACAACAAAGAAATATACCTGAAAATGCAGATTAATAAACTATCGGAAAATCTGCTGAACAGAAAAGTAGCAGAGCAATTACTAAAACAAAAACAGGCCAAAAACTCCATGGCACTGAACTTTTAAATACTGACAAAAAAACACCAAGCCGTATCACAATGGAAATGTGTAAGGAAACAAATTGAACTGCAAGGATGCTAAGTATCTCGAAAGCGTAATGAGCGCCCAGTCTCAAAAAACAAGGGTAATCGCCATTACAAGCGGAAAGGGAGGGGTTGGAAAAACCAACATCGCTGCAAATCTGGCTATTTGCCTCGCCGCATCAAACAAAAAAGTCGTCCTCTTCGATGCTGATCTTGGCCTTGGAAACATTGATGTCATAATGAACATTAACAGCAGATACAACCTCACGCAGGTTATCTCAGGCCAGAAAGAACTACACGAAATTATCAACATCGCCCATGCCGGAGTCGACGTCATCTGCGCAGGTTCGGGAATAGCCGAACTCGCAAACATCAACCAGTTCCAGTTGCAAAGACTGATCGACGAACTTGAAGAACTCGAAAACAACACTGATATACTCATCATCGACACAGGAGCCGGCATTAGCAACACTGTTATGAACTTCTGCACTGCCGCAGACAACGTCCTCGTCGTAACAACGCCGGAACCGACTGCAATGACAGATGCATACGCCATGATAAAGGTTCTTGCCGCAAGAAATTTCGACGGGAGAATTAGCCTTGTCGTAAATATGGCAAATTCGATTCCTGAGGGCAAAAGAATCTATCGACAGGTTGCTGATGTAGCAATGAGATTCCTGAATTTGCCCGTTTACGAAGCGGGAATCATTTGCAAAAACGATCAGGTTACAAAATCTGTTAAATCAAGAAAACCGGTCGTCTTGAATTACCCAAAAGCAAAAGTAACTTCGGAGATTGCTGCTATGGCCGCAAGGCTTTCCAGAAATCAGACCCCGATGAAAAAGAAAAACAGCTTTTTTAAAAGAGTTGTTAATTGTTTTTTCTAAAGTAGAGACTAAATGCAACCGATAAACTGTAGCTTGGTGAAATGTTCGCCTATAGCATAGCAAGTTTTATAATACATAGGCTTGCTGATTTATCGGACCTGAACAGAATT
>VRUF01000006.1:32596-33827 GCA_019456245.1 Planctomycetota bacterium
ATTGCAACAAAGCACGAAGGTTTATGAGCATGAAAATGGTTCAAATTGAAAACATTCAACAGGTCTGGCAGGATTTCTTCGCCACCGGCAGTGAATACAACAGAAATCTCCTCATGGAAAACTATCTGCGGATCGTGAAATACACCGCGGACAGAATTTACGCAAAACTTCCTGACAAAATCGAACTCGACGACCTCATCAGCGCAGGCATTTTCGGACTCATGGACGCAATAGATGCTTTTGACCCGGAAAGAGGTGTTAAGTTTGAAACATATTGCACACCACGCATCAGGGGTGCGATCCTTGACGAATTAAGAAGCATGGACTGGGTGCCGCGACTCGTCAGATCGAGGGCACACCAGCTCGAAAACGCACTGCAAACTCTCGAAGCACACCTCGGAAGGATCCCCACAGACACTGAGATAGCAAATGAGATGGAACTGGACATGGACAATTTCAGAAAGCTCCAGCGCGATGCCACTGCCACAGGACTCGTCTCACTAAGCAACAAATTCACCGAATCCGACGGCGACAAGGACATCCACGAGATAGACATCATAAAAGACGTAAGAAGCGAAAACCCCTTGGTAGAGGCACAAAAAAGGGACCTGAAGAACCTACTGACAAAGGGCCTGACACGTGCAGAACGTCTCATCATAATACTATATTATTACGAAGAGATGACTATGAAGGAGATAGGGGCAACCCTCGACCTCTCAGAATCAAGGGTCTCACAGATGCATTCATCGATAATCGCTCGCCTGAAAGCACAGATGAACGCAAGAAAAAAGGAATTCGCTGTAGCAAAATAACCCCCCCCCCTTGTCATCCCCGCGAAAGCGGGGACCTCGATATATCAATCTCATTGTCCCTAAGCATTGCCAAATCCGCAAACAGAAGCCCGAAGCGCGAGCGCCGGGACATGATCCTTCTCTAAAGCAAATCCCATTCTTGACTTTCAACTAATTTTATGCTAATCTATGGACAAATAGTATCTGTAAACAATAGGTAAAAACGATGGAATTTACAAAAATGCATGGCTTGGGCAATGACTATGTTTACGTCAATTGCTTTGAAGAAACGGTAGAAGACCCCGTATCGCTTGCGATTGCTGTCAGCGACCGCCACACCGGTATCGGTTCGGACGGCCTAATCCTGATCTGCCCTTCGGACAATGCCGACGTACGTATGCAAATGTTCAATGCCGACGGTTCCCAGGCCCAGATGTGCG
>VRUF01000088.1 GCA_019456245.1 Planctomycetota bacterium
CACTACAGCAATCAAGCCAATGTCTAAAGTCACGGATTTACCCCCTTTTCTTCTGGCGGAGTTTGTTCCGCCTCTTGCTCAGGCTCACCAAAGGAAAAGCCCGTTGCGTGTTTCAAGTCTACTTCCCAGACTGCTACAAGCGCCTTTTGGGTATCCGTAGATGCCATCATCCGTAGATCGGATTTTTGGGTTCTCGCTGTCTCTATAGTCTCTTGAAGCTCTCCTAGCTTGTCCAAAACAGATTTTGTTGATGCCATTTCTTACCCCCTACAAATTTGTGGTATCCGAGTCATTAGGTAATCAGTTGGATTCTCTACATACCCGCAAGTCTCCATGGCAGCGTCATCAAAAGGATACCTATTCCAAGTGAACCAACGCCTTAGCCCTTTGTTAGCGTCATTTACTAATTCAATTTCTTTCCAAGGTTTTCGTTTTCTCCCCCTTCCCTTCGATTTTGATACGAAAAGTCTATAACGGAATCGAAGATAGACAGGGTCGGACTGTAACGTTTCCTGCCACAGATCAGACTCTATTTTAGCGTACTCGTATTGCGCTGATAAAGGCAAGGCCATGCGTCCCCTTACTCTTTTTCACTCCAAACTAATTCATTCTGGACTCGTTCTATTCCATAATGTGCAAGCAAAATTTCCCAGGGTAAACGATATGATCTACCCTCTGGGGGGAGCCTTTCAGTTAGGTTCATACATCGGGTGATGTACCTGAGTTTCATTACATCTTGACGGTCATTTCGATCTGCGCTGCCTTGGTTCCGTTTGGCTCTGGAAATGGCCTTGTCTAATTCGTCGTTATCATCTTGAAGACGGTTTAGATAGGCTAAAGGATAGTCAGACCCTAACGTATCGTTGGGATTTATGGTAGGAGTTTGGAGCCATATATGCCCGTCCAGAGTTTTGCGCCAGTCGGTTACGGATCGCTCGGTCTGTTTCGTGGACAAAACGAACGGACGTAACATTATGGGCATTTCTTGAATCATCGCCAAATGCTCTAAATCCTGGGAGCCAATGGTTACGAGCTTTCGAGAAGGGACGGGTATTTTAATGTCTTTGGGAGAGACAAAGGATCGGAGCTTTGCGGTATGGGCCTTTATGAGCTTACGATAGAATGACTCTTTACCATTCAAGAGATCATAGTCTACGTTTAGACCACGCATCTTGTAGACCCATTGCGCCCCTTTTCGGTACTCATATTGTCCTGTCTTTAGAATAAAGAAGTCTTCAAGGAGTACGGGGGATTCAAAATAGCCAGGGGTTTTTTCTGACCGTATGAATTTCTCTGCTAGGGCATTTTCAGGGCCTATCCAAGTAACGGCATCCGTCATGCACATAATGGGTTGTCCCATGTTTACGATAATAGAGGCACAGGCTTTCGCTACTTTTATACGGGTTCGGGCAGCTATGAGAGTGCCATACAGAAGATTGAATCTATCTCCTGTAACGTAGCCCGTGATCTGGGGGATTCCTTGTACGTCTTCTACTACCTCTACCGTCTGGACGGTTTTTCCATAAAGGGCATTGTCAATTACTTTAATGACAAATTGTTGACCGTCCAGCATGAGCCTTCTATCAGCGTCTTTTTCTTTTGCCAATTCTGCGTTGACTCTGGCTCTGTAGTCTCCGAGGGTTTGGGATACGGTAGCTAACGGAGAGACTACCCGTTTCTTTAAGGCAACAATAACGTAGTTTTCTTCTGTGAAAGTTGCACCATGTTGTCGGCAAAATTCTCTTTCCTCTAGGGTGTATGCTGCGTAAAAGGTTCCTGTAGGACGGAAATTTTCTCTCTTGAAGGTCTTTAGAGTGATAGGGTGAAACCGTAGGGATTTTGGAATTACAACGTGCCCCTCAATAATGGCAGTTTCAATGTCTCTCCCTTTGGCTCGGAGAGATTCAAGGTCGGCATCTAGGTTTCCTTCCCCTGAGAGAAGCTCGGAAAATCGTAGGTCTGGTAAGGCTCGAATAATGGCAGGATAGGCAGATGCAATGTCGGCTTGGAATACTTTGGGGAAATATCCCATAGCAAACTGATCTACATATCCCGCCGAAAATGCCTCGGTTAGAAGTCTCTCGGCGTTGTCTGCGGTATCGGGATCGTCGTCCCATACATTCTCTGCAAGCCATTTCCAGGAGTTTGCTTGATAGTCTTCTTTATTACTGGAAAGAAGTTTTGAAACTGCGGTATCGGTAAGCGATCCATTGCTCACTAAGAGGGTAGGATAGCAATGGAAAACAGCATGGAATCTCTCTTGTAGATTTGCTGTCAAAAGTTGTACGGTCTGGGCATCTTGTTTGTTGGAAAGCTGGACAAGATTTTGATAGTGCTTGTTGGTGACGTACCTATGCCAGTCAACTAAGTGGGTGTCTTTCGGGAAGTCCCGCCAGGGGAGTCCTAAGCCGATAGCATTTTCTCGGATAAGGCCAGGATAGAATTGAGAGATATTGTAAACCCAACGGGAATATTCTCGCCCTTTATGAATGTAACCTAGCCGTAATGAGCGCCCCGATATGTAATGCCCAACATAGAAGGGAGTATCTTTGACCGTGCGAAGAATCGGGGGAGTCCCTATAAACTTGCCTTGTTTTACGTTAGCGGATATTCCACGGGATACCATGTTACGTTCTTCTTCTGTAGGATCGAAAAGTTTTAGAAGGGTTTGAATGTCCAGGTTTCCCCATGTGACTATTTGATATTGACTTGCGTTGTTTGAAAGCTGAAAAATCAGATCAAATAGATTCTCTAATTTTGGATTGAAAGTGACTGTGTATGTTTCGATAGGGTCTGGAAACCAAAGTCCTAAGAGCTTAGGATCGCCCGTTTTAATGTCGGTTTCAACGTCAAGCCCGATAACTTGAATTGGGGTTTCTGAAAATCTAGGCATTGGATTTTTGTACCCTTTTATGAATAGAGGATGTAGGAGTTTGAAATGGTAGGAATTGATCTTGTTAAATGCGGTGTCTAATTGGGTTACTTCTGGAAGTTTGATTTGTTTGGCTAAAGGATGGGTTTCAAGATATTCATAGAATCCATCCTTAACCTCTTGGATGGTTCGGAAACTGCTATTTTTCCACACAAGGTTACATTTCCTCTGTAATTTCATCCATTAGTTTTTTGTTACAAAAGGGACATTCTTCGTGATATTCTTTATGTGGCTCTTTTGTAACACTACCATCTAAGGTGATAATTCCGTAGTGTTCCATTTCCCACCATTCAAACGGATCGCTAGGCATTTTTAGCTCCTAACATCAACGTACCTATCAGCTATCATTTCCTCGGCTTCGTCTTCGTCCATTTCTTCGACGTACATAAAGTACATCATTCGATAACCGAAAGAATCGAAGGGGAGTTTTCCCGCATCGGTATTTATGTCGGCTATGGCCCGTTGAAATTGTCTGGGGAACGCTCCCCGTCCAGACCATGCCGACCAATTTTCATCTCTTGTTTTTGGAGTCTCAATTTCTCCCCTTCTAGCAGGGGTTGTTGCTAACATGCCTTGATACTCATTGAAAGCGTCAAGGTCTTTTGTTTCCCGTAAAGACCGTTGACGCTCTGGGATTGCTTGTATTCGTTCGCCCTTTTGCGTTGCTTGTTGATTGATATGAAAAGAGGACTGATCTCGAAAACGCCTGGCGTCTGCGCTTGAAAACCCTAAATCTCGGAGTGTACGATAGCGTATTTTTCGTAGATCGTCTGCCATTAGTTTCTCCTAGATAAGAAGACCCCCGCACAGAAGGGCAATTCGTGCGGGGGCCTCTCGTCATGCGTGAAGGACTAAGCCGTTTCGACCTCTAGCTTTATGTCATTCATCGTCTGACCACCTTTGGTGCTGATCTCCCCGACATAGGAGAGCTTGATGTAGGTTCCTACGGGAACGCTCTCCAATAGGTCGTCAATCTTCACCGATCCCAGAACGGTCTGGATACCGATTTCAGCGTCATCTGATTCGAGCTTATATCGGCCTACCATGTTGTCCTTGAAAGAGAGGGAGCCTTTTTCTATCAAAACTCCTTCGACTTCTGCGCTGTCTTCCGATCCCTTTCCCAACTTAACAAAGTTGGTACTTACTTCTTTCATCTGTCTGGGCATAGTTTTAGACACTCCTTTAATTCGTATTGGAAGTTTGCCCTTCCAGGTCTAATTATGAGGCTTCCAGGCGCAAAAGTCAATCCCCGCTATATGGTGGGTGCGCTGGCCCGATCCCCAAGATATAGGGCCTATACCAGATGTTGTGTTTTGGAAAGGGCAAACCACAAGATGTTGTGTTTAGGGGTACATCTAGTGGTCGGGGCCTTGACTGCCCCCACATATAGGGGTATACTGTTATTGGGGTAGTTAGCTGACAAGGAAGGGAGCCATTAAAAAAGTACCTGGAAACTCTCTTGTTTCTGTAGCGCAATTACGGATCACGAAAACTACGTTTGAAAAGGAGAACCAAAAAAAGATGCAATTTATCAACTGGTTGATAATCGCCATTCTCGCTGCTGCCCTTGTGCCTTCGATAATGGACACGTTGATTGCTGTGGACACGACCACATGGCCTGCCATAGCGGTACTGGTCTGGGATAACCTGCCAGTATTTATCATCATCGGCGTCCTGTTTCTTATCCTTCGAAAGACAGGGATCATGGGCAAGGGTGGCCCTGGCGTCTAACGATGATGCAACATCTTAAAGCAAGGCAACGGTTAAGTTTCGTGTTGGCTTTTGCCTTGCTTTTTGGTGTCTTTTTAGCCAGTGGAAATGTTGGGGTTGCAAGTCCTGTAAACGTACCCCAAGATTATGATACCACCTGGACACGCACTAATCTTTACGATCTGGAATTTCTCTCATTTGAATTCAAAAACTTGGATGTTGCCCAACAATACGTTTTCACCCTTCAAGCCTTAGACATAAATAATGGCCTTCCATCAATCAATCTTGACTCTGTTATTTTAGGGCCTGGAGTTACAACTGATTTTGCCGTCTTCAATTACTTTGAAGGGTCATGGCCTGTAGGGTCGCATTTTCCTGTCCAACTTATTGACAATTTTGGACAGGTTGTTAGCAAGCATTTTATCACTCCTTTTTATGATGATGCTTGGATAACAAACGGTGCGGTTTTAACAGACGATAAACAAGCTATGGGGGGAGCTGTCTATCATCCCTTCAATCTTTCTAACTATCAGCATGAAGCTAGTTTGGAAGTCGGACAAAGTGAGGGTTTTGGCCTTACTCCTACCTATACAACTGAGGGCGGATTTGGGTTGAAAACTGACTATCCTAAACTATCCATTGTAACTAAGGTCGGAGAATATGGCATCCTACACTACCAAACAGAAGACCCTCTAGTTTCAGGTACGGATAAAATCCAAATCAAAAACATTTCAACGGGCGTTCTTTTGGCTGAGTTTATTCTCAGTGAATTAGAATGCTATAGCCAGGTCAATCCGTTAGGATTTTGGAGCACCAATATCTATACCCTACTTCCCTTAACTACAGATGGGATACAACCTGGATGGGTAGACCCTGGATATATCAATAGTTGCTTTATCAATAGTACCGATCCCTCTACCTTAACGGTAGCTCCTGGGGCCTATAGTTATGGACGGGTAACATCGGCGGACGTTCTCATTGACGAAGGGGAAAGCGTTTGGCTTGTTACAAGCGATCCAAATAGGCAAGAATGGGAGATCGTTCCGAGAGTAGAAACTTTAAGAGAAGGGCGAGAGCAACGTCTGGATCGAAGACAATTTACTCAGGCGATCCATGATGCTTTTCCACTTCAAGAAATTACGGATGATACCCCCGTAACGATAGATTCAACAAACTATGACTTTGCCAGTTTTAGATCTAGTTTTTACGTTCCCACACCATTCACAAATCCTGTTACTGTAACTTGGGAGCTTGAAGCGACTGATCTATTGTTCGGGCAAGTTACTGGTCTTTTCCCCTTATATGTTGATGAGACATTTGGGATGATTATTCTTGCTGCCCCTTTAAGCCGTACAGATAGATTAGTGCAAGCCGTTGGCGACTTCAATTTAGACAATGATACAGGGTCTATCATTCTCTTACTCTTTGCAACATTCATTGCCTTTTCAGGAGCTTTTGCATTGAAAGCTCCCCCGCTTCTTTACGTTGTTTTATATCTTGTCCTTGTTGGGACTTTCATTATCCTTGGACTTTTTTCTCCTGAAATTACGATCCTTGTCGGCATAAGCGCATTTGCTGCGATTATGCTAATGTTTATGAGTCCTGAATTACTAGGGAAAGATAGGGATGGACTTTAGAATGAAAAAGTTTTTACCTATTCTTCTGGCCCTTTTTCTGTTTCTACCTGGGCCTGTTTTTGCCCAGTCGGTTGTTGATGTTTCTGTTACGAATGGGCTTGATGATGTAAACCATCATCTAACTCCTATCCATGTTTTTAGTACAGGGTTTGGCTTTGTCCAGGCGGGAGATTTCGCAAGCAATCAATACGATTGGGAAAGTGGGATTCGTTTTCTCAATATCCCTATTGACCAAGGCGGGACAATTTCCAGTGCGTTTTTAAAATTACAAGCGCAAGGGTTTTGGGGTACAGGATGGAAAACGCTCGTAAAAGGCCAAGACGTTGATACAGCGTGTGCTGTCTCAGATCATACTCTCTGTTATGATGCGGTAGCACGAACCTCTAATACGGTTGTATGGAATCCTACCGTTTGGACTGCGGATGTCGTTTATACAAGTCCAGACCTTGTGCTTATTATTCAAGAGATTATTGACCGTCCAGGATGGGTCTCAGGAAATGATCTTGGCTTATTTTGGACAGATGGGCAAGGCGCTGGATGGCAAACGCAAAAGGCCCTACGGGGAGATTCATTTGAAGGGACAGGAGCACCACCTGAGCTTATTATCACTTGGATTCCAATTCCCCCCGTTACTCCTACTAGCATTTTTGAGGGATGGATTGCGTTTGTCGGAAACGGCCTGGCAATTCTCATTGTTGCTTTTGTTTGTGGCATTTTTCTTTGGCTCGTAAAAGCTCCCCCCTTGATGATGCTTATTTGTGGTTGGCTTTCCCTACTCCTTTTATTCACCTTGGGAATTATTTCTCCTGCTATCGTTTTAATTGCACTCGTTGCTTTCATCGGAGCTATCTTTTTCAAGATCGTGCTTGGGACGGGAGAGTCCGCATGAAACTTGTAATGGCTCTTTTTCTATACCTCGTGATTATCACAACGGTATCAACGGCTCTTGGGATTATTCAATCTCCCGTACCATTGGACTTTTCTATAGCCGATCCTGTGCAAGGATTTGGTGGACCTTTTGGTGGACTCCTAGATGCCCTATCTTCTGTCCTTGCTCCTCTGATCTATGTCTTTGTATCTCTAGGAGCCTTTATCCAACTGTTAACCTTCAACGTTCAGGGAATTCCGCCGATTGTGAATGTCCTAATGATTGTCCCTATCGTAGCAGGATTTTTCTATCTAATTGTGAAGCTCATAAGAGGGGGCGGGTAAGATGCAATGCTTACTAATTTACTCTTTGCTCCAAAAGCCCCTATTACCGTGGAGGTTATCGTGAGTGCTGATTTTACAGGTTTTATTTTGACCCTTCTTTTCTTAGGGTTTGTTGTTATCGGCTTTGCGTTTCGGGCAAGTGTCTTTTTCTTAGTTTCAATCTTTGTCCTTATTGCTTTAATGCTAGAGCTTGACTTGATGTTATTTTCCATCGGGGGGGCTGGCCTTTGTATGTTGCTTATCTTTTTGACTGCTAGGGAGGATTCATTTTGATAGAAAAAGTGTTAGAATTTTGCTTTCGGATCGTCGAACCTCTACTCCCAAAGAGTATGCGGAACGGTTATATCCGTGTGCTTTTCTTGGGTCTGGATGATACCTTACGAGGGTCATACGTCAAAGGAAAACAAAATTACTTTACGATTGGAAGGAAACGGTACGAGATCAACCAAGGCCAAATTTACCGTCAAGGTAGATTTCGTACTCCTACCCTCTTTTACCTGGATAACCAAGCCGTCCCCATTTCCTTACGTCCAAATATGGATGATAAAACTTGGAAATTGTCGGCTGAAGAAAACCACGAAAGAATGGAGTCTCACATAGCCAGAGAAATTGTCACTTCTTTTGATGATAATGCTCTAAGTGGCAAAATGCCTGCCATTATTCTCCTGATCGCTATAGCTGCTATAGGAGCAATGGGCTATTATCAGATGGAAGAATTGAAAGAGCTTATTCAACTTGCTTTGCCAGGAGCATCAACTACGTCTACTTTAGGTCGCTAGACTACCCCGTCAAGTGACTCCCAAATACGTCTGTAAGGAGGTTTAATATGAAAGGTGGAATTGTCATGGCCTTGGTAGCTGCCCTGATAATGGCAGCGATTTTACCGAGTGCGATCACCACGTTGGCAGCGACCCCAACCCGCACGTTCAACGAACAGTTTACGGCTACAAGTACCATTGCCGTAGCAGAGGTCGTAACCCTTACGCAAATTCCAGTCGTGGCAGGTTCTGAAAGTGTCTTGGTAAATGACATAGTAAGAGTTGACTATGTTTTGGTTGATGCGACAGGGGTTATTACCTTTGACAACGTGGCCGATCCCTCGAATGTCTTGCCTGACATAATCAAGGTCAACTACCAGTCAGTCAAGGATTTTACGGGTATCATAGGCACGGTTTACGATAACCTGCCCGTGTTCCTAGTAATAGGGGCTATGCTCCTAGTGCTCGGATGGTTCGGTGTCACCCGTGGATCATTCGGTGGTGGCAAAGGCGGAATTGGAAGTATCTAACCCCAGGAAAGTGAGCGGGGGTAGAGAGTAAAACCTACCCCCGCTAAGGAAAGGAATTTTTCTTATGGAAAACCATGAAAATAACACTGGCGTAAAAGATGTTTCTATGGAAAATCTTTTCGGCCAATCAATCCAGAATCAAAAACCCCAGACTCTAAAAGAGTTTGTAGATCAGATTTTCTCTGGCGAAAATCATCGGCTAAAGACGAACCTAAAACAACGTCAAGTAATGAAATTGGTTCGGTTGATGGTTTTCGCAGAACGTTACAACTCTCAAGTTTGCAGAGATTTAGAGTTATTTGTTACGGACTATCTCATTTCCATCAATGCAATGGGTCGGGGCGATCTGAAAGAGGCCCTGAAAGCCTATGTACGAGGCGAAATGCAAGAGCAAGACGGTCTACGTCAACAGCGCAGTTTGATGCAACGTCTTTTGGGTAGGTAAATAGTATGGAATTTGTTGGCATTATTGGTGATAGGGGAAGTGGGAAAACTAACCTTATGACTAAACTTTTGTATTTGCATCATTTGTCTGGGGAAAATATTATTGCCAATTATACCCTACATTTTCCTGCTAATTTAATGAGCTTTACAGAGGTCGCAAAATTAGGCCCTGAAATTCAAAGTGCTTACATCGGTTTAGACGAGCTTTCAGAGGGTGCGGATTCTTATGAGTTTTTTGAAAAGAATGTACGGAGAGTAACCCGCCTAATTTCTCAGATTAGAAAAAGGGAATGTCGAGTTTATTATACAGATCAAAGACTCAATAAAATCGCAAAACGGTTACGCCAACAAACTGATGGATTCATTCTTATGCGAGATTTGGATAAAGGAAAAGCTGGACATAATTTCGATAATTGTGAATCTGTTTTTGAATGTACCTTTTTGACTGATACGTTAGCGGTTGTAAAGACTGTCCTTTTCAATGGGAAGGACTCTCAGCATCTTTACAACTCTAAAGAGATCATCACAGGTTTTGATACCCCTGTTTTGACTGAAACTGAATCGTAAAGATTCGGTAAAGAATTTTCTAAACCCCTCTTTTTTCCTTGACTTTATCTATGCCTGAGTCCATAATGGTTAGTGAAGGGCAAATAAAATTTAGAACCCTTCGGAATGAAAGGAGCCTATCATGGCAAAGACAGCACGGGAACAAATGGCAGAGTTGGAAGCGGGATACAAGGCAAAGAAAAAGACCTTGGGGAAACAGGTTCGGGCCGACGAAGCTAAGGAGCTTTCAGGTTTGTTTGACAACACCTTGAATCAGGCAGTAGAGGCCCTGAGAGCCTCCGTTACATCTGGTCTGGGAATCTATCATCGGAATCTGAAAGCTGTTGTGGTTCGGGTGTCTGTAGATGCCAAGGGCGTCACCACCTTGAAGAACACAATCCGCACGATCCGAATGACTCCCGCCGAGATCAAGGTCTGGGACGAAGCACATCCTGTAGACGTAGAGCCAACCCCAGAGGAATTGGAAGCTGCCAAGGAGGAAATTGAGGCAGAGGAACCCCAGGAGCTTCAAGAGGCAGTAGCCTAGCGAAAATACCCTGCCAAGATCGGGCATCTTACGGGATGCCCCTTCTTGCTAGGGGAGTAGCCGTACCTAGTTAGAAATACTAGTCCCTAACGGCGAAAGTTACTCCCCTAGCAAGAGGCAAAGAAAATGGTAAACACAATCAAAGAAGTAATAGAGATCGTAGTCGGTATCTTTCAGTGTACCATCTGTGGTCATTTGATTTCAAAACATTCTCCTGTAGGGGGAATGTTTTACTGTGCTGTAT
>VRUF01000355.1 GCA_019456245.1 Planctomycetota bacterium
GCACGACTTCATATGGGAAATTTGGGGTTATTGTAGATAAAACAGCCTCGGCCGACCTGTCTCGCCATAGCTTTCTTGTCGCACCGAAGCCTTGGCGAAAGTGGAAGCGACGGCGGAAAGCCCGAAACCTAATTTTTGTTCTTTGATCTTATCTTTGCTTGCCCACCAGGTAAATACGGTTCTTGCCGCCTGCTTTGGCCTCAAGCATTGCCTTATCGGCCTCTTCAAGAAGTTTTTCCACACTGTCACCATCCCGTGGATATGATGCCAGACCTCCGCTGACCGTAAGTTCGCCCTGACCACTGACTCCAAGCGAAGAAAGCCGCGACAGTGTTATCGCACGCCGGAATCGTTCGCAAATGGCAACTGCTTCATCCGGAGGTCCGCTCACTTTCTTCTGGCGGCGATCCGGTGTACGGCTCTCGTTATGGCTTTCCTTTACGTTCGTGGAAAACTTCTCCCAGAATATTACCGCGAACTCATCCCCGCCGATCCGTCCGATCACATCATGTCCCCTGCAGCACCGTTTCATCATAACCGCTGCCTGCTTTAGAACGTTATCTCCAACTGCATGACCGAATCTATCGTTGTACTGTTTAAAGTTATCTATGTCGAACATAACCAGCGAAACGCTTATATCTTCAAGCTTGGCACGCTCGATGACCTGATGCAAAAACTCACGTATATACCGCCGGTTCTTCAGACCTGTAAGATCGTCCTGCATCGCAAGCAATTCCAACTGGCATATCCTGGCTTTAAGTTCTTCAATTTCACCGGAAGCATCTGCACGTTGCGTTTCCTTTTTCTCAACCACCCCAACCGCCTGCGGTTCCACCTGCACAAGGTTACCGTTGACAGGGCAAATAAGGTAGTCATCCGCTATACCTTTGGGGTTGCTGATTGTACGAACCATCCTTATCGCCTCTGGCTCTTCGTACATCTGCGCAAGCAGCACAATCTTAGCCATCGCCCCACCAAGCCGAAGCGACAGCAAATCTTCTTCGCCTGCGCCCCTGACACTTGACATCAGCACATAAATAGTTGCGAAATTCTCCTCTAAAACTATCGGTCCTGCCTCTTCAAGGCATGCGCATTTTCGAAAACGAGACCCAAAAGATCTCTCCGCATTCAAAAATGCCGCACTGCCGGCCCCCACAAGCAATACGTTATCCCTATATGTCAGACCATCAGCCCGCATCGCTGTTATCCTAAAAAAACCAACTCCCTTAAGTCCGAATATTTAATACCGCTTTTGCTCACAAAAATCACATCCAAAGGAACATATAACCAGAAACTATTCTACCAGAATTGACGCAAATGTCAAGACTAAACATTAAACGTCTCATAATTACTCCCCTGTAATTCCGAAAAAGGACTTTTTGCCAAAATTAGGCATTATTCGGCACCGGTAAGACTTTCCAGCACGGTACTCGCCTCAACGCTGAAAATACTATCTGGATGATCCTTGATAAAGGTGCTCAGGATCGCCCTTGCATCGCGAAGATACGCAGCCTTGCCCCCGCCACCGGTATCAGGGCTTTTCCACAATTGCACATTGAGAACCCCAAGCTCATACATCGCCTCAGTACCGCCATCGGTATGCGGATATTGATTGCTCAACTCACGAAGTTGACGCCCGCGCAACTGCATATCAGGGATCAGCTTGATCTTCGCAAGAAGCAGATTATCTTTCAGTGCATCCCCCTCTTCACTTTCCTCGAGCAGCTTATCGATCTGTATC
>VRUF01000356.1 GCA_019456245.1 Planctomycetota bacterium
CATACCAGTCCGTCGAAGATGCGGCGGTCACCGTTATAGCGCAATCATCGCCGGGACTGTCTGACCATGCGCCTTCATTATCCTGAACCATCAGATAGACATCGCAATTGCCCGCTGGGTAAAACTTACACTTGGCATTTGCCGTATTCTCACCGGATATTGCATAAGCTTCAGGAGGGAAAATCCAGCGATATGCTACAACAGACCCTCCCTGGGATGTATCGGTAGAAGTAGATCCATCAAAATAGACCGTTTCTCCAACTTTAACCGTAACAGCTTCCGCACTAGTTGGGACAGTAAAGCCGCATGTCGCAATCGCTGTGGGAGGGGCATTCGGGCACCCATAGGATAAGCCTGCAAAAACACACAGCAACGATAAAACAAAAACACTGGTCAAATAACATTTATTCATCTCTGGCTTCCTTTCGCTACTTTAGCTGGCTTAACCTCGTTCGAGCGGCGGCTGCTGCCTTGCACTTCGGGTAATCCTGTATCAATTTTTTATAGGCGGTTTTCATCGCCACATTACCGGCAGCTTTAGATAATTCGCCTTTCTTTGTCATATTCCTGTAACACTCTCCGATTTGGAACTGTGCGGACGATGCATACTTTGAATCCGGGAAAGATTCGACAACCTTTTCATAATGCGTTATTGCTTCATCATGCAAAGAAAGCTGTTTGCAACATCGTGCGGCAAAATAATACCTTTCAGCCGCAAGCGATATATTCGGTAATTGGGCAGCACCCCTTATCCAGAGTTCTTTTGCTTTGGCATAGTTATCCTTAGCTACGTCAGTACGACCTTGGCTTTTGGCCTTTTCCGCCAGGAAGTAATATTCTTCCGGAATCATAAAGGTATAATGATAATGGCGTTTCATTCCTTTGTAATCAGCAAGCAGCTTGTCGTATGCCGCCGAAACCTTTTCATAGTCCCCCTTTGCAAAATGCGCAAGAGCAATACCGGCCTGCGCCTCCATAGCAGTTTCGGTTTGTGGATGATCATTAAGAAGATCGGTGTGCAAATCAAACGCATGATCATTAAGAAGATCGGTATGCAAGTCAAACGCGTTTGGATCAGCACTGTCATTTCCAAGTTTGATATTACAACTTGCAACCCATGCCTGGCCTCGCGATGCCAGGTCGCTATCAGAGTTGTTTTGAGAAACGTATTGATAAAGTTCTTTAGCTTTATCAAACTTTTGGCGAGTCCAATACTTATTAGCAAGTTCGTAGATATTGGCATGCAGTTTCGGATGATATGCGTAAATTGTTTTGAGTATTTTGATCGCATCCTCGGCAGCACTGTCGTTGCCTGATTCAATTTCACAACCTGCAACCAATGCCTGCCCATCAATTGCCAAGCCGCTATCAGAACTGTTCTGGGAAAAGTATTCATAAAGTTTTTTAGCTTTGTCAAACTGTTGTCGGTACCAATAATTATTAGCAAGGTCATAAACATTTGAAAGCAGTTCCGAATGCTGCGAGTAATCTTTTATGAGAGTGTCAATTAGTTGCTCGGCAGTACTGTAGTTGCCTGCCTTGATCTCACAGCCGGCAACCCATGCCTTGCCTTTAAGTGCCATGCCGCTATCAGAACTGTTTTCGGAAACGTATTCATAAAGTTCTTTAGCTTTGTCAATCTTTTCTATATACCAATAATTATTGGCAAGGTCATAAACATTCGGAAGCCGTTCCGGATGATTCGAGTAATCTGCTA
>VRUF01000089.1:0-1030 GCA_019456245.1 Planctomycetota bacterium
CTTCACCGTCAGCGCCTAAACTAATGATCACAAAGGGCGTATTTTCGTCGTAATCACGGACATAGATAAATTCTTTTTTCCATCCATCCAGCGGTAGATTTGTTGATTCGAGGTACCCGCCGGGCTGCCAACCTTCTGCGTCACCAGGTTGCTCGATAAGCGCATAAAGCCCCGGATCTCCTTCTTCGGGATAGCTTCCGACGTCCATTCGGTAGTTTATTATAGCGCTATGCAGAATGCCAAGATTCGTTTTAGTTGTTGTACGTTTTGCCCTGTCGATTTGACCGATAAACTTAGTCATAGCCACTGTCGAGAGCAGACCGAGAATTATCAGAACGGCCATCAGCTCGATCATTGTAAAACCACTTCTCTTGTTTGTACGTTTTGCTTTATGCATTATGATTCCTTTCTAAATTCTTATGTTATTAATTCCCGACGACAACGATGTTGTTATTTTAAAACTGTCCGGAGGATAAATCAAGTATTGGTATTAAAGATCCCAGTGCTATCACCCCTACGACTATTGCCATGAACAGGATGATTACCGGTTCCATAAGCGCTGAAAGTCTTTCGATGACAATATCGGAGGTTGATTCGAGGTTAGTGCTTATCATTTTGAGCATCTGTTCAAGCTCGCCGCTTTTTTCGCCTACCATGACCATATGTGCTATCGTAGGGTCTATAACGCCGCTGTCTCTCAGCGGAGTCGCGATGTCTGAGCCGGAAAGGATTCGCTCACGGGCTTCTTTAACCGCCTTGGTCATTATTGCATTACCTGTACCAGTTGCTACAACTTTCAGTGAATCGGCCATCGAAAGTCCCGATTCCAGAAGCGTCGAAAGTGTCGAAGCGAAACGTGCAACTATACGTTGTTTGAGCAAATTGCCGAATACAGGAAGTCCAAGCAGTGCTTTATCACGCATAAAGGCGCCGCGCTCGGTAGCTGTGAAACGTTTGAACAACCAGATCGCGATACCTATTACGGCGATTACGATCAAAATCTTCCAGCTTCTTATCGTTGAGCTTATCG
>VRUF01000089.1:1040-10187 GCA_019456245.1 Planctomycetota bacterium
TGAGTGCCTTGGTTATTGCAGGCAGTTCTCGCTTGGCTTCTTCCAGCTGTTTCGCTACCATCGGTATGACAGTTGCCGTCAGAAATAGTGCGGCCCCTAGAGAGAAGACCATCAATATTATGGGATAGATCATCGCCGTTGTCATCTTCGATTTCATACGCTGACGCTTTTCCATGAAATCTGCAACAGACTTAAGGCTTGATTCAAGCGTCCCTGTCACTTCGCCGACACGCATCATGCTTATATATATCGGGTCGAAAAAATTTGTATATTCGGCGAGGGCGTCGGCAAAAGACTCGCCAGTTAAAACTCTGTCGCGAATGTCGGTTACCGCGTCTCTTAGCTGGGGATGTCGGATCTGCTGAGCCATGACGCTTAGAGCCTCCGTCAGTTTGATCCCGGCACCGAGCATTGTCGCGGTTTGCCGCGTATATTCGGTTACCGCTACCGTTGCGTTTTTCTTGAAGAACGACAGGACTTTTTTGCTTTGTGCGTTGAGATGAACTTTTTTTATCGATGTCGGGTGCAGCCCCTTTACCCGCAGGTTTTTACGCGCTGTATACGCATTTTCTGCCGTGACGTTCCCCTTGACCGTCTTGTGCCTGTGATCTATAGCCGTATAACTGAATCTCGGCATAACCTGTTCTTACTTTCAAATAATATTTCCGTATCAATTCACTACCCTTAAGGGTATATCTGCAAATTCGCCTTCTCAAACCTTAAGCCATGTCCGACTGGGTTACCCTCAGCACCTCGGCTATTGTCGTTTCGCCTTGAAGCACTTTTTGTGCCCCGTCCATACGAAGCGTTCTCATGCCTCCTTCGATCGCTGTTCGTTTGATGACTCCTGCGCTTTGTCTTTTGTAAACGAGATCCCGGATATCCTCGGTCATCGTCATCAGTTCGTATACCCCGGTTCTTCCGCGGTAACCCGTCTCGAAACATTTGCTGCAGCCAGAGCCCATATAAAGCGTGAGATCTTCCGGTAATTGCCCCAGGCCAATTTCGCGAAGTTCGTGTTCTTTCGGGTAATACGGTTGTTTGCAGTCCGGGCATATCTTTCGCACAAGTCGTTGCGCCAGAACCCCGATCAGTGATGAGCTTACAAGGTAGGGTTCTACATCAAAATCGAGAAGACGGCTGACAGCACCTGCCGCGTCGTTTGTATGAAGTGTGCTGAAAACCAGGTGACCGGTCAGTGACGATTGTATCGCCATACTTGCCGTTTCCCGGTCACGAACTTCACCGACCATTATAACGTCAGGATCCTGCCTTAGGACATGCCTCAGTGCGTTAATAAAGGTCATACCTTTTTTCGCCGCGACCTGCATCTGGCTAATCCCGTCAAGTTGATATTCGATCGGGTCTTCGATGGTCATCACGTTCTTCTGCGTCGAATCGATCCTCTTAAGGCAAGCATAAAGCGTCGTACTCTTACCGCTTCCGGTCGGTCCCGTAACGAACATCACCCCGTGAGAACAGTTGATCATTCTGTCAAATGTCGCCATATCTTCGTTGCACAATCCCAACTCGTTTAGCCCCATAACGCCGGTGCTTTTGTCCAGTATTCTAAGCACGCTTCGTTCGCCGTAGCTGGTCGGAACCGTACTTACACGAAGGTCGATCTCTCTTTGACCAAGCCGTACGCTCGTTCGTCCGTCCTGAGGCATACGCCTTTCGGCAATATCCATTCCCGCCATAACCTTGATACGCGATATTATAAGCGGCAGAACGTTGCGATTAAGGCTCAGGGTATCGTAAAGGATACCGTCGATGCGGTACCGTATCTGGATTTTTGTCTCGTAAGGGTGGATGTGAATATCACTCGTACGAAGCTGCAGCGCCCGGAAAAGTATGTCGTTGACCAATCGTATGACAGGCGGCCGGTTTACAACGTCCAGCAGGTCGTCGGACCCTGCCACCTCGTCGATGAGCTGATCGAGGTTCTGGTTGTCCACTTCTTCGGCGACTTCCTCGATAACGGTGTTTTTCTGTTCGTAGGCGATATCGATCGCTGCCGTTATCGCTGTCCGTGTTGCAAGGGCGCTCTTGACCGGTGCTCCAAGCATCTTTGAGACGTTATCCAGCATACTCGTATCGAGTGGTCGCGAAAGAATGACAGTAACTTCTGCGTCCTCTTCATTTTGCAAAATACCGATCAGATAATGGTGCTGTGCGTAAGTCGCCGGAACAGATTCGATAAATTCGCGGGGAACATTGGCGGCGTGTATCTCGGAAATATAATCCATTCCAATCGCCTCGGCGAAGAGTCTAAGAACGGCATCTTCAGTAAAATCCGGCGCACTAAGGAGTATCTCGTCAACACGACGCGTATCGCCGTTGCGCTCGGCAAAATATGACTCCAGAGCACCGGCATTGATGATACCGCTGCGCTTGGCTGTATTTATCAGAAGGTTTTTCATAAAATCTATTCTTTGTTATTCCGGCAAAACTACTTCAACTCGTGTCGTGCTTCCCATCAACTGTCGTGGCCTTGGTTCCGTAATATTTTCATCGTCAAGAAGAATCTCAGGATGCATAGCATCTGACGCTGTACCAACGGCGGCTGCTTCCTCAATCTCTTTGATCTTTGCGTCCCGGATTTTCTGAAGGTACTCGTCATTATCAATAATCCTGCCCCGCTTGACCCTGGCAGGAGTCACTACGGGTATCGATATTACATTACCACCAACCTGCTGACCAGCATTTATTCCCGAAAGGTATTCATCACTTTCAAGGATATGTATAGGATCCATAGGCTTAGGCTTGATGCCAGGCCAGTCCTGGTACCCTTGCATTTCGAGTTCCATTTTTTCAAATTCCTCTCGTTTTCTGTCAGAGATCCTTTTAATATCTGATCTCCCTTTTTTTCCAGTGCCTGGTCGAAGGATATGGGCCTTTACGAAAATATACAGCTTTTTCTGGATGTCGCTATTAGAGGTAGATCTGAAAAGCCCACCCACTAGAGGGATATCACCAAGTATGGGGATCTTTGTTCCGCCCTTGCTTTGGTTGAGCCTTTCCATGCCGCCAAGAATAATAGTTGCATTGTTCGGTACTGTAACTGTAGTACTGATATTATTATTAGCTGTGTCCGGCGGTTTGGTTCCAGAGATTAGGCCAAAATCGGACCTCTCGAGATCAATGATCAGACGAAGGTTATCACCAGTGCTGATGTGCGGTTCGATCGAAAGTGTAATACCTGCGGTATAAGGGTCGTCTCTGGTTGATTCGGTTACAACAGTATTACTCGAGCCGGTGCTGTTAGAACTATTTGTTCTGGTTACATATGTTGTATCAGAAGTAGTAATGCTTCCCGTTTCGTTGTCATTTACAAGCAACTTAGGACTGGCGAGTACTCTTCCGTAACCCTTTGTTTGCATCAGCGTCAAAAGAGCGTTTACATGTGTGTCTGCATAGAAGCCTCTGCCGCCGCTAGTACTATCAAAAGCGAGGTCAATAAATTTATTTCTGTCGGGTGCTCCGGCAAGTGCTGTACCAATTACATCTGTAGTCGTTCCCGCGATTGAGCTTAATATGCCAGATGTATTGGCAAGGTTTGGTAAACTGGATACCATTTCAAGGTCATATGTGAATATGTCGTTTTTGCTTATTTCAACCAGTGTCACGTCCAGCAGTACCTGTGGTCGATATGCGTCCAATTCGGCTATAAGGTTTCCAATCCAAAGCTGATTCTTTTTGCTTGCATATACAATCAGCGAATATGTGGCAGGATCAGAGACGATAGTTGTTATTTCGTCCTCATCTCTCATGCCGGAGTTTTTAGGCTGCGATACGATCTTTGCCGTTGGCGGCGTACCTGGTACAGATGATTTCCCCTGTGTTGTTGCCTGTATTGTGGCATTAACCAGTTCGTCGAGAATAGGTTTTAACTCTATTGGGTCCTGGTTTTCCAATGGGTAGATCACGTATGGGTTTGAACTATCTGTCAGTTCCCGGTCGACGTGGGCTATTATCATCGCTATTTGCATGTGCTGGTCGGCTGTCGCGTTTATCAGCAGTGAGTTCGCTGATTCCAGAACCGCTATCATCGGTTCACCGGAGATCGGATCTGCGGACGAACTTCCCTGAGGCGACGATGTTGTTGAACTTCGCAATGGAGGGGTCGTTTTTCCCCTGTTTGATGTTGTCCTGGCAGTAGTTCGTCCCATAGAACTTGACGACCCGGGCATTGTGCTTATCAGGCCCAGTTCCCTCATCGTGTCAAGTATTTCCGATGTATCGACGCTTTCGATCTCGTATTCCCTAATGGTACGCGAATCCTCTTTGGGAACGTCGACATATATGATTATCGCTGTGATCCTGTCATGCTCTTCGGGGGAGGCATTTATCAGCAGTGAGTTTGTTCCCTCGAGCAGCGATACCTGCGGACCAGCCGAACTGGTTGCGCCTCTTAATGGTGTTGTTGGTTGCTTTGGCTTACGTTGTGGAGTTTTTGATGATATCTGTTTACGCTGCGCAGGAGGTCTTGCTCCCGGTGTCGTTGCTCCAAGTTCGCCAAGAACATCGATAACGTATGCTGCCTCGACGTTTACGATTTTGTATTGACGCATCTCTTTTAATCCGGACTGGGGAATATCAAGGCTGTCGATAAGGCTGCCTATAATATCGATACCTTCGGTCAGACCGATCATGAGAATTCGGTTTGTACGGTCATCTATGTCAAGATATACGTTGCCACTGTCGAAGGCTCCGCCTACAGTCGTACTTGAAGTGCCTGATGATCTGCCTGTTGGTGGTTTAGACCTTCCCCTCTTGGCCCTTTCTGCTGCTGTCATTCTCTTCACAGCAGGTGCTTTCGTTTTGCTGCCGATCGTTATCGATACCGTCCCAAGTTCTTTGGCAAGCGTCTTGATCTTCGACACAAGGCTCGTGGCCATTGTATATTTAAGGTTTCTGAATCGGAATATCCGGTCTTTGCCGGCTTTGTCTACCATTTGCAGAACTTCTTTTATACGTTCCATGCGGGACGCGTACCCCGTTATTATCAGCGTCTGCATCTGAGGGATATCCTGCATACTTATGCCTAGCTTCATGCTGTTGAGCATTACTATTGCGGTCTTCGTATCTATGTGTTCCAGCTTGAACACCTGTGTTACGACGACATTACCGGTTTCCAGTTTTTCACCAGGCATTACTATCTTAGGGTCGATATATGCAAGTTTATCTTTGCGAACGATCGTAACAAACTTACCTCGCCGCGTCATTACTAACCCTCTGAACTGTAGTACGTTTTCCAAAAGGGCGTAAAGCTGTCCCACCTTGATCTTGCCGTCATTGATGAAAAGTGTGACACCGCCTACGATCTCCTTTGTGTCGTACATGTAGTTTAGGCCAAGCTGTTCGCCAACAAGTTTCAAGAGGTCGATGACAAGGACCTTTGAAGGTATGCTGATAGTCATTTCCAGTTCAGTCTCAGATAAGTGGTTATCAAGTTTGGAGTTGGGTTTTCTTTCAGCGATTATTTTTTTCACAGGCTCTGCCTTCACAGGCTCTGCCTTCACAGGTGCTATGGGCTTTTCAGGCTTTACGGTTTTGCCGGTGCGTTTTGCAATGATGTCCCCGCCCGTGTTATCTTTTGTCATTTCTGCGATCTTCGCCATAAGTTCAGCCATTGATGGTTGTTTCCCCTTATCAAAACTTTTGGCTGAAATAACGCTGGCAGGCTTTATTTTCGGTTCAACTGCTTCAGTTTTCGTTTTTTCAGGTGCCTCGGTCACAACTACCTGCTCTGCGATCATTGCCGGCTCGGTCGCGACTTTTTCGATGATTTTTTCGGTTACGATTATTGCCGCTGTTTCCTGCTCTACTGTCGTTAAAGCCTCCAGAAGTTCTTCGTTGTTGAAATCGGTTTTTACCGGGGACTCATCTTCTGTACTTGCATCGTTTATAGCCGTCATCGCATCTACTATATTGGCAAGTTCCGTAACTGTTGCATCAAACTCGGGCTCTTTGTGCGTAACCTTATCGTCAGTTGTCGTAATTATAAGCCTATCGGTTTCGGTAGGTTCTTTTTCGCCCCTTTTGACCGTACCGGTGTCGCTGTGATTTGCCGTATGGGAGTCTATCAGGGTTTCCTGTATGTCGATGTCCTCAGGGAATGTGGCTGTATCGGACTTGATGCGGTACATATCTTCAAGTATTGAAACGATGGGAGGGGCGTATCCCTTAGGTACCAGCGCGATGAGAACAGAGTCTTGAACATCAATTATTCCATTGGGGAGTTCGGTCCTTGCCGGAGGATTGCGGAAAGTTCCGAGCATGATCCCTTCGATCTTCGACTGAATGCTGGAAATGTCATCTATCTTTTCAGGTATTGAGCCGACCTTTAAACGGATCAAATCGAACTTTGTTGGGCTGTCTACAAGGGCTATCAAAGCAGAAGCTTTCATACGGTCTCGGTTATTGTCGGTCGTTATGATCAACGCATTCATGCTTCCAAGCTTGTTGATGTCCGTACCGATACCAAGGGTCACGAGATATTCCTTTGCCTTGTTCGCATCGATATACCTCAATTGTTTAACAATGCTGCGCTGGATATGGGATGTTGTGATTTCTTCATTGGCGTACAAAAAATTCGTTACGCATGACAGAATCATGAGTGTGCTCAACAAAATCAAAAGAAATCGTTTCCGTTGCTGCCGATGACAAATATAATCTGAGTACATATCTTGCTCCATATTACGTTTAAACACAAAATCCAGTTTACACTGATCAGATTGAAAATTTCCGTTTTACTTTTTCTCTTCGCGAATTTTACGCGCTTTTTCCTGTTTTATTTCGGCGTTCTTGAGGAATTCCAAAACGCTGTTAAATGTCTTCAGGGCTTCTGTCTGTTCCTTACTGTCAGGAGAACCTTCCGTGTCTTTTATCAATTTTTTGATATTATTTACGCTGTCATTCTGTATAACTGCCAGTTCTTTAGCAGTAGGTCTTCCAGGCAATTTACGCATTGTAGTACGCGGCTTTTGGGATGAAGGCCCCGTATACGGCGATGTCTTTTCTGTATAGTTGATTCTTGCCTTGCCGTCTATGCCTTCCGGAACTTGTACTGATGATACCTTAAGCAGCGAACTTACCTTGCGCCCTGGAACTTTTTTAATGCTGTGTTCTTTACTTCCCTGGTAAAAAACAATACTGCCGTCATTGATCGTGTGCACCGTGAGATGGCCAACGTTATCTCCCTCGCGTACCCACTTGTGTTCCCCCGCCGATAGAGAGATAAGTGCAAGCGACTTCTCCGGATAATCTGCGACCATACACGTAGCAAGAAGATCGGAACGGGCTTTAACCACAATTATAGGGCTTATTTTTTCTTTCTCGGGTTCTTGGTCGAGCGGTTCTTTGACAACATCAGAATCAGATGTTATTTGTTCAGGTGGTTTCGGTGGGTTGATCCGCAACGCGAGTTTATGAGCCTGTTCGACCAGCGGAGATACCTGTGCTTCGCTTTCAGGCATTAAATCAAGTGCCCTACGGAAAGCTTCGATAGAACTCAGTTGATTCAGAAACTCTTTGCGCTGACGTACCGCATCGTTGCCAAACACCATGAAATAAACCACAGTGGCAACTGTCACAGCAGCCAACAGCACTACTAATATCGAAACCGCCTTTACGAGTTTAAGCATCACTATACCGACTTCACTGAAAATACGTGTTAATGCGTGGTCCAATCCTTTTTTACACAATAACCTATCGATTTTTCAACGCGAACATAAAAAATACCACTGGTATTACTCCAGAACTTTATTGGTCCGCACGCTTAGAATACACAAATACACCATTCATATCGGAATTAATGTGTGGAGCCTTAACTTACAGAACCGGCAAATCACCATACTTATTTGACAGGTGAGTTCTGTTTTGGTTCCTTCCAGTGAACTATTTTTCCCCAATATCCCCTGACATCAGTCTGATAATCAGGGCTATGCTCAGACGTATGGCACTCTATACACGAAACCACTGCGACTGGTTCAGCTTTTTTAGTGCTTATATCATCATTTAGTGCGTCTTCTATATGTTGCGATCTCGGCCCGTGACAGGTTTCACAGCCGACATTACGAAGCCCCTTAGAGCTGTTTTCGTCAGAAAAACCGCTCTCATACCCAAATCCGACAACATGACATTTAATGCATTCCGGGTCGTATTGCGAGGTAACGTCCACAAGCGTCTGGTAGGCATGAGCATGTTTCAGATTTGACCATTTCTCATTATTGTATTCATGGCATCCATGGCATTTATCGCTCCCGGCATATTTCAAACCACCCGGCAGCGGCACCTTGCTCACTTTTGCCAGATAATTATCGTCCTTAAGGGTTTGTTGATAGGTACTGTACAACTGGACCAGTTCCTCATCAGGTTTCAGTGTTCCATCAATAGCGATCTTTTCATACGCAAATTCCAGTTTCCCCTCCAATAGTTTTACACGCAATTTGCCGACATACTTGCCAAGCCGACCGGCCGATATTACAAGAGGCGCATCAGGCAACTCAGCGACGATCTCCGCCTCATCGCTGCCGAATGGGCAAACCACTACATCGACAACATCGACTGCTTGAGCAATAGTTTCGAGCACAGCATCATCGCAACTGTCAACAAGCAGAATGTTTAGCCCGGGAATATCCCCTTCCAATGAAAACAGCTTTTCCACCTCGCCCGCTGTGACCTGATCGGATCGTATCGACCCGACAGTTACCGGCAAAACTGTTCCATTCATCTTTAAAATTTTAGTATAACTTCGTTTTACCTCGCCGCTCTCATCTGATCCGCTGATTATCGCAAAGGGCATGTTTGCAAGACCAAAACTATTTCTCGCGATCTCAACATCACTGGCATCGAGATTGACCGCATCGTAACCAAGCATAAACAGTGCATGGACTATGGTCTCGTACTTCAAGATGTCCTGCTCGCTCCTACCGTCGACCAAATGCCCGGTGTCAACCACAAGCCGTCGTTCACTATCGACCGTATCCAGCACTGTTTTTCGCTTTTCGAATCCCCCAAGTTGATCCGCGGCACACCCGCAGGGCTTTAGTTGTCCGACTGTTTCGCCGGTAAGGAAAATTACGATCTCACCATCACCATCCACTTGTCGTGAACCTGGGACATTATCTAACAGATCGGAAG
>VRUF01000089.1:10197-10426 GCA_019456245.1 Planctomycetota bacterium
TTATTTTAAGAATATCTCTGATACGTTGCGGTGGTTTTTCTTCAATCGGTGGTGTTTTTATTTCGACTTCCATCCGTACGCTGTTGCCGTCCTGTTTCTGGGAAACAACCTTGATGAGTTTTTTTTCCGAATTTACAGACTCGACCTCTACCTTCTCGCCGTAGTTGCTTTTGATCAACAAATTCCTTTGGGTAACGGTTCCATATTTTGCTTCCATTAAAATATACTG
>VRUF01000090.1:0-2564 GCA_019456245.1 Planctomycetota bacterium
GCATTTCTCTTCGTGCTCGGGCTTCGCGAGGCCGGTGTGAAATGGTGGGTAATATTTTCCCTTTCAGGTTATTCTGCCGTTCTGCTTTTTATGGTTGCATGCCTTTATGCTTTTGCGGTTTTTCGGAGTATTTTCCGAAGCCAGAAGATATACCGGGAACATCCGCTTACAAGCCGTGTCAAATACATGGGCTTTTACAATACAAGTCCTTTATTGGGTGCATTTGTCGGTGCGGTGTTTGGGTTTGGCCGCGGGAGTTTACTTGACAGGTTTGGGCTGTTTTCAATTGGATGCCTTTCGACAACGTTTTTTGTGTGGGTGGTCGCAGACCCTGTTCTTGGCTTTATGGAAATGCTTCTTCCTTCCAGCCGAAGACACCGGCGTGTGCGGCTGTGTGAAGAAAAAACAGAACGGCAACGGCGTAAAGCTGAAAACGAGCGGATGCTATGCGAACTTGTGGAAAGGGAATCGTCTCAGGAGCAGCTTCGCGCAACAGTACTTTTGCCTGTTGCCGAGGAGATGGCAAGTTTGATCGTAAACCATCGGCTTGGGCTTAAAGGGGTGGAATCACAGGTTGTTGACAAAGGTGTGGAGGCGTGGCAAATGGGCGGTATTGTGTGTATGCGTCAATTACATAAGCTAACTACAGAGATGCTGGTCGAGCATTATGGCGAGCATGATATGGCCGACCATATATCGATATGGTGGGACGGAATAGGCAAATGGCGTAAACCTTTATTAGTCGTTAGTCATTAGTTTTTCGTCGTTAGCATCGGCCAGTTTGAATTACTTCTCATCAATTGCTTACAGTGACGGTTTGCGCGGTGGGCTCTGCAATGTTTGACGATAAGTATTCGTGAGTTGGGGGCTCAGCCACTATCACCGTGTTTATGTCTTCGATGAATTTAAGGAGCATCGAGATTTTATTGTGCACCCAGAGCTTTCGATAAAGATTTCTTATGTGCGTTTTTACGGTCGCATGCTTTATTTCAAGTTCCGCGGCGATATGGTCGTTTCCAAAACCGCAACAGACGAGTCTTGCGACCTGGATTTCCCTTGCTGTCATGCCATACCTTTTTCTGAGATATGCCCATCTCTGGTCATCGAGCAACTGTTTCGGCAGTGATTGCATAACATTGGTACTGCTTACGTCATTATCTGCGATCAATTCATTCATGTTTTAACCTTTCGAGATTTTGTTAAGAATAGCCTTTGCTTCATTAATATCCTGCGGTGTTAGCGCGTTTATTTTTTCATTATCCTGGAGTGCTCTGTTAAGATAGAGCCTGGCGTCATTGTTTCGCTGCAGTTTGTAATATGCTCTTGCAAGGTGGAAGTATGCGTTTACAATTCCAGCGGTGTCAGGCTGATAGAGCCTGATACATCGGTTAAAATCCTCGATAGCATCGTAGTGGCGGTTAAGCCTGTACTTTGCGACAGCGGCGGTGTCGATGAGGTCGGCATATTCCGGGTCTGTTTGGAGACCTTTTGCGGCAAGTTCAAGTGCTTGTTCGTACTGGTTAAGGTTCTCGCAGAGTACCCATGCCATATTGTTAAGGGCATCGAGCCTGTCAGGGTCGAGCATCAGGACCCTTTCGTAGAGTCGAACAGCTTTGCCGAATCTTCCAGAAGCATGATGGAGCATTGCAAGCGAAGAAATTGCATCAACAGAATCATATTCAGTATTAACAATCACGTTGAATATTTTTTCGGCAGCTTCTCTTGAAGCCTGGTCATTGGACCTGGCAAGCTCTTTTGCAATCTCGTTAGCAATGGGCGTATCCTGCGGATGGTTTTGAAGCCAATCAGCGGTGACATGTACGATCTGGTAATAGTTGCTGTCTTTTTTAAGTATTCGTACCTGTGCGATCATGATGGCAGGATCGTCAGATTTCTGGTCATAAAGCAAGCGAAATATCTGCTGGGCCTGCTGAGGGAATCCGCTTTCGTGGAGGGTGACCGCAAAAGCTATTTTAATCTTGCTCATGTCGGCATCGGCAGCATTATTTGAGATCTCGTTCAGGATGTTGAGAGCTTTGTCGTATTGCCTGGAATCTACAAAAGTGTATACAAGGTAGAGCGCGCTCTCTATGTCGTTGGGATCGGTTTTGCGGAGGGTTTCAAGGATATTGATAGCGATGTCCTTTGATTCGGGGGCGTATATTCTGGTCTTTGTCAGCATAAGCGAACGATTTTTCGGCGAGTGTGTTAAGCCCATATTTACCAGCTTTATTGCCTCGTCACTTCGCGATTGGTTTAGACGTATTCTTGCAAGCATGTTCCATGCCTGCGATGTTTTCGGGTGAGAATCGATAATTTTGGTCAGAATCTCAACCGCGGAATTGAATGCGCGAGGAGTATTTTTCTTCAGAAGGTTCCATGACTTTATTAGAAGCAACTCGATATCGTCGGGGCTTTTATCGAGAACATTTTGCAGCAGTCTCGTTCCCCTGTCGCGGAATGGGGTTTGATCGCCGGTGAGGAAGATAATTGCAGCTTGTCTTTGCATTGCTACGTCGTCAGGAGCTATGTCCAACGCTTTTGCAATTGTGCCTGCGGCGAGA
>VRUF01000090.1:2574-10411 GCA_019456245.1 Planctomycetota bacterium
GAGATTTTTCTTGTGCATTTTCCTGTATAAGACGGCGGCACGTACGAGGTTGCCGGGATTATCCGGCGAGATGGCAATGGCGGCATCAATATCATTTAAGGCGGCTGGAATTTGCTTGAGGTAAGCCAGGGTGGAAGCACGAAGCAAATGGGCATCAGCACTGTTGAGTTCTTTTACAGTCTTGTTGCAAATGGCCAATGCATCATCAGTTAGCTGCATTCGCATATAGAGGTCGACGAGGGCGGCTTTTACAGGCAGTGAAGAGGTATCTTCGATTTCCATATTTTTCAGCATATTCATTGCCGTATCGTACCGGTGCTGCTGGATCTTGAGCAAAGCAACAGCAAGTCGAATATGGAAATCCTTTGGGTTTTCGTCCAGCAGCTTATCAAGAATACCGGCAGCGGGTTCAATTTTTCCTTCTGCAAGATAGCGATTCAACTGCATACGTGACAGCCGCAAATCACCGCTCATGTCAGGTGCGCTGCTGAGTATCTCGTCAGCCTGGTCGTAGCTGTTAGTTCTGTAAAGCGCGGCAACGGTTCTTGCGATAATGTCCGTATTGTCCGGGTCACGGTCGAGAGCCTGACGGTATATTCTTGCGGCAAGTTGAAAATTGTCAGCCTTTTCGTGACAGGCAGCCAGCAAGAGTCTGCTTGCCTGATCGTCGGGGTCGTGTTCGAGATTTTCTTCGAGTAAAGCCGTTATACGCGTATAATTATTCTCAAAGTTATCAGAGTAAAAGTAAACTCTGGCCTGTTCGTATTTGAACTGCCATGAATCGTCACCGGTAATTGACTTTAGCCGGTCAAGATATTTACGGGCAAGTTTCAGTTCTTCATTTTGAAGGTGTATATCGATAAGGCGGCGAATTAGAATTATGTCGTCACCCGTTTCTTCGTTTTGCTTTTCGAGTACTTCGACGGCATTGGATGGATCGCCCTGCCGCATATAAATATCGGCAAGCATAAGGGATAAACGACGTTTGGCTTGTGGGTTTTGCATCCGTTTAAGGCCCTGGATAAGGGTATTGCGTGCTTTTTCAAGCTGATTTGCTGCGACTTGCAGGGCTGAGAGATATGCCACAGGCCTGGGCGATGCGGGGAAACGGCTGACTGCTTTTTGCAGTATCAGTATTGCCTGGGGCCGCTGGTCGCGAGCGATGCGGAGGTCAGCACTTGCGATATAGAATCTCTGATCGTTGGAAAAGAGTTGTGCGTTTTGCGAAAGAATGTCCTCGGCATGATCGAACTGACCGGCTAATATGGCAGCATTTGCGGTAGTCAAGGCCATCGATGATAATTCCGGCATTTGGGTTTCCATTACTTTGAGTTCATTAAATATCTCAAGCCATTCGGCTGGGTCTTCCTTCGCCCTGTTTAGTGAAAGCATGTTGATCCGCGACTGTATTTCCATTAGCCGGACATGTTCGTTTTGCGGATCAAGTTCAAGTGCTCTACGAAACTGCTGCTGTGCCTGAGAGTAATTGCCGGTCGAGGTGAGCAGTTCTGCAAGCATAGTGCGTGCGGCAAATTCGTTCGGGTTGTCGGAGATCATTTTTCGAAGGTGCAGGACAGCCGATTGCAAGTCACCTATCCTGGTCAGCGCATCGGCATATGTGAGATTAGCCTCCCTCGAATTGTAGCCGAGTTTTATGGCGTTTTGTAAGTTTTTTACCGCATCGTACCATTTTTCCTGACGGGTTGCGCCAAGACCGTAGAGGTAGGCGACGATAGCCGGATTGGCATTGCTGGTGCTGATCTGATCGATTATAGATTTTGCTGTTTCATGATGACCACTCTTTATGTAAAGCTGTGCGGCAACGGGCAAGAAGTCAAATACATCGGGGGCAAGAGAGTCGAGTCCTGTTTTAGCGACATAGTGCATCTTTTCCTTCGAGCCGCTGCTAATGGCCAGTACTGCCCATGTGTTCCAGAGTTTCAGGTTTTGAGGATCGATCCTTTGCAGTATTTCCAGTTGTTGAGAGGCCTGCTCGTTTAGGCGAAGATTTATGAGGCTTACAGCGTATCTTAACCGGGTATCGAAATCTGTCAGATTGCATTCGGCGGCGTAGTTGAGGTCCTCGATTGCCGATGCGGGATCGTCGACTCTTCGATGGTAGTCTGCTCGAATTATATAAGCGATCGCCTGGTCTGGATTTTGAATTACCGCAAGATCCAGAAAGTATTCGGGTGTCTCGGCAAAATCTTTGGGTCTTTCTTCAATGAAACGGGCCAGAGTCTCGCAGGCATGGATCTGGTCGGGATTCTGAGCGATTATCTCTTTTAGTTCTTCCTCAGCCTGGTGGAAGTTTCTCTGCTTTGCCAGAGCTACAGCATGGAGTCTTTGTATCGTCATGTCACAGGAAACAGCGAGAAAATTTTGTGCGATCTGTTGCGCTTCGAGGGGCTCTTTGATCACGTCGAGATATATAGCGATGAGTTCTTTCGCGGCATCGAGATGCGATTCGTCAATCCTTAGTACCTGTCGATAGGCGTTGATGGCCTGATTTATGAATGGCCCCTTGAGCGGTCTTCTTGCAATCTGTGCACGGGCATATTTGAGCAGTACTTCGCTGTCATCAGGAACGAGGGCTATGTATTTGCCAAGGTCCGTTGCGGCTTGTTCCCAGAGCCTTTCTTCGTATAACCGCATACCCGATTGTCGAGAAAGGTTCGCGCGGCGATTCCTGTTGTAATTGCGAAATCCGTATGCTGTTACGGAAAGAACGAGAACAGTGAGCATAATAAAAACTATCAACCTGACATTTATTTTTCTTGAAGCCATAATCCTCTCTCCTCTATATTATTTTCATTTAGAACTGATCTACGAAATCATTTATTAGTTTTTTTACGGTTTTAAGGCATATCAACAGATCCATTTTCAAGGAGATCTTTTTGACGTACTGTGTGTCGTAGTGGACCCATTCCTGGAAGTCGTGATTTTTTGTACGGGTTCTTGAAACCTGCCAGAGACCTGTGATTCCCGGTTTGACTGACAGGCGTGCATCTCTCCAATACGGGCATTGTGAGTTTTCATGTTCCGGTGACGGTCTTGGTCCGACAATACTCATTTGTCCGAAAAGAACATTGAAAAACTGGGGAATTTCGTCCACGCTTGTCTCGCGGAGGAATTTGCCTATGGTGCTTACCCTGGGGTCGTTGATCATTTTGAACTGCGGGCCGTCGACCTCGTTTACAATTCTGAGGCGTTCCTGCATTTCGTCAGCACTTTGTACCATCGAGCGGAATTTCAGGCAATTGATCGCTTTTCCGTGAAGTCCCTGGCGATGTGACCTGTAGAATACGGGCCCCTTTGAGCCAAGTTTTATCAGAATTGCGATGACGGGAAATACGGGAAGAAAGAGGGTTAAAATTATAAGGGCTCCGACAATGTCGATGGTTCTTTTGCCGAAATTCGGATAGGAGAGAAAGGGGAAAATTCTATATACGTCGTTTTTTTTGCGTTTCGACGAATACATGCTTCCTTTACGATTGCGATATCGAGCATCAGGAAAAACGTCGAGATTCCTGTATCGGTCGCTGTCATGTGTTAATATGCAATCGGTTATCACATCGTCGGAACAGATGGAGACATTTGGGGCGACGATGGCATTCTTAACTATCGCGCGTGGGGCGATCCGGACATTATCGGCAATGACGGCCGGGCCAATAACGAGAGCATCAGGTGCGATTGTAACGTCTTTTCCAAGTACAACAGGGCCTCGCAGATTGGAACCGCGATTATCATGGGGAGTTTGAAATTCGCTGTATTCGGCGCGAGCAAGGGCATCTGTGGTAAATGAAACGAGATCGTCCGGCTCGTTTAGGTCCATGAAATTTCCACCTACGGCAACTGTTTTAAAAGTTACGCCGTGTGCGCTGCATCGATTGACAATGGTCTCGAAACTGAGTGGGATGTGTTTATTCGTAAGCAATACGTGTAATGCGGTTTTTTTGATAATCAGATGATGCGGCCATTTCTGTGAGGTTGGAAGTATATGTGCAGTGTCATGGTGAAGCCTGCGTAAACCGGCGATTCGATTGTCGGATGTAAGCCTTAAGTTTTCTCTGTATGCCGCAAGAGCGGGATCGACTACAATAGCTATAACGTCCGCATTAAGAGAATGTATGGTCCGGCGAATGAAAGTTTTATCAAGTGTCGTTATGAAACGGCCGTTCGAAAGAATAAGCATCTTATCGCTGCCTTCGATGACACCGTCCGGACATCTTATTAAATTTCGGTCGCTGCGCTTTGTTATCCGGTTTGTTTCGGTGAATGGGATCTGCCAGTGGCTGGGAAGAGATATCCGGACATCGTCAGGTTTGGAAAAGCTGGAACTTCGGACGATCGCCCTGAGTGTTATTGAACATAAGTTTTTCTGCGACATTGCAAATCGCAGAAAATTGACGGATCTGGGTGAAGAATCATCGTTGGCATGTATTACGATCATTTCCATTTTAGTTTCCATGACTATTCAATTGAAATATTTACGTTTTTTCAATTTATGTTTTATTCTTCTTCGGTCTCGTCTGTTATGAGTAACAAGTGATCCGCTCTGCCGGGCTTATTTTCGTCTCTGTCGTCGGCGCCGTATCCGTATGCATAGCCATAAGGATTGTAACTTTGCGCGGTCTGGACATTGTGTACGACAGTTCCAATAACCTTTGCGCCAACCTGCTGAAGGCGTGCGATGGTCTCCTTCAGTTCAGATCGCGATGTATGATCGACAATACTGGTCAAGATCACTCCGTCTGCGAGCCTTGCCCAGAGCAGTGCATCGGTAAATGCAAGCACAGGGGAGGTATCTACAATCACCCGGTCGTACTCTTTAGCAATATCCTTTATCATCTCGACTGTTTTTGCCTGTCCGAGAACATCGAGAGCATCTGAGGTATTAGATCTGTCGGCAGTGAGAACATGAAGACCGGAGAGGGCAACACGGTGGATGGCTTTTTTCGGATCGGTGCCGGCAAGAAGGTTCTGGAGCCCCCTGAGATGCCTTGGAAGATTGAGAGTCCGGGCAATATCCGGTTTTCTCAGGTCACCATCTATCAGGAGGGTTTTTTTGCCGGACTGTGCAAAACTGGTCGCCAAATTGACCGCAAAAGTGGTTTTCCCATCGCCGGAACCGGGGCTGGAAACGACGATTATCTTCGCAGAGGATTCGCTTATCAGGTCGAGATTGGCACGTATGGTCTGATAGTCATCTGTCAACTGCTGGGGAAGGCAAAGACGATCTATACTCTTTGGACTGGTCGTTGTTCCGATGATCCTTACGCCTACATTTTTTATGACGTCATCGGGACTCCTTAGACTTGTGTCCAGTTTTTCAAGTATGAAGGCAACAAAACAGCCGATAGCAACGCTAAGGAATAAAATGATGAATGTAAGCTTGACTTTCTTGCTGGTTGCCGGTATCGAACTTGCCGAATATGCAACTGTGATCCGTGCCGGTCTTTTACTCTCCATCTCAAGCTCATCAATTCGACTGTTTATGGTGTCGTGCATCGTCTTTAGCCGCAAGAGTTTTTCCTGCTGATCGTTTATGGTAAGCTGTTTTCTTCCCATTCCGATGGTTTCGGTGTTTTTTCTGGTAAGTTCATCACGTATCCTCTTTTCGTACTCCTTTGTGCTCTCAAGTTCCAGCTTGATATCTGCAATATGGCGTTTGTTATTTTCCTGCATCGCGATCTCGAATTCCTGGTTGAATTTTTCGAGAAGTGCGCTTTCGCGATCTTTGCGGCTTGCTTTAAGAGTGTCGATGATCTCAGCGTTATGTTCAAGCTCAGGATTGCCTGGAACGAGCATCTGCTTGCGTCTTGCAAAGAGGCTTTCCTGCTCGGCGATGCCGGTGATAATAATCTGTATCGTAGGATCGGAATTGACAAATGTAGATTTCATCTGCATCAGTTGAATCGGATCCATTGGTCCGGCAACGACATTTTCTTTCATCTTGACGGCGGTTTCAAGGGAGAGCCTTTTTACTTCAACGTTAGTCAGCTCGTTCTGCAGGTTTATTACCTGCTGGAGCATCATGTCCTGACGACCATCCAGCGAAATCGTACCGTATTCTTCGGCAAGTGTGCGAACCCGGTCTCTCTGACGACTGATCTGTTCGGTTGTAAGTCGCCGTTTTTCTTCGAGAATGGAAAGTTTCTGGTCGCCGCCCCGGAGTTCATCGGCAACGACTATCGCCATGTACGCGCGGAGAAAGGCATCGATGACGATCTCTGCATCTCTGGGCGCAGATCCGGTCATCTGTATCCTGATCAGTTCGGTATGGCGTGCAGGTTCAATCTTGATTTTTCCGAAGTTGATAGCGAGTTTCAATGCAATGGCGAGATCGGATTTATTTTTGAAATATTCGATATCCTTGTTTTTCAGTTCGTCGGCAACTCGGTTTAGAACCTTATTGCTGGTGATGAGCGCGGCCTGGGTGTTCATGAAGTTTTCATAGTTGGGCAGCGGCCGGTCGGTGTCGGGGTCGCTAAAGAGTATGCGCGAGACAATGGGCGTTACCCTGACAGCACCTTCGGTTTCATACGAACGCCGCATAAGCAGCCAAACCGATGGAATCGCGAATATCGATATGATCAGTGCCGCAGCACAAATAATCGGCCATCTCCTGAGAACGGGAACGAAAAAGTCCGCAGCCGAACCAGGTTGCCCCTGTACATTACCATCGTATTGTATTATCTGATTTTGAGGATCAAATTGTTGATTGTTTTCTAAATATGCCATTTTATGGTTCCCCCTATACCCGATTATTAACCGTCGTGTCAGAAGTTTTACGGACGATTATGTTTTCTTTCTGTACCTTGTCGGTTACAAAAATATTAGAAAGCAAATACAACTCGAGACCTATCAATGCCAGTGCCAACGGCATCATGGCGAAACCTCCGAAGTCATGAAAGACGGTCTCCCACTGCTTACCGTCGATGATCGTGAAAGCTATGGCAGTTATTGTCAGCCTTATGGTATTGCAAATGAAAGCTATCGGGATGCTCGATGCGACTATGACGGCTTTTTGCCAGAGACTGCGGTTTGTGATCATCGCAATAAGTGCGCTTATGATGATAAAGGCGGTAAGCATTCTAAGTCCGTTACATGCTTCTGCGACGGCAATGTTGGTATCGCCTATGCTTATTATGTTTCCCTGTCTGAGTACGTTATACCCAACGGTTTCCAGGCAGAATGTTGCCGACGAGGTTGCCATTTTCTGAAGCGGAAGTGTCAGTTTCGCCTGGGCGGAGTTTGGCAGCGGTATCATTAGCATAAGCATCGCAAGGACGGTGGAAAGTTTCAGGAAAAGTTTCGAACCTAAAAGCAGCAGTACAAGTGATGCGATAGTGACGATCATGGAAAGGCGCTGAGCGGAGTCATACATGAAGAAGAGTCCGAAGAAACGCAGAGCCTGTGCAAAAACGAACAGAACCACCCCCCACATCGACGGGTTGAGCGGGAATTTGCTCAGGGTTTTTCTGCGTGCGTAGATAATCCATACCGCGATAAGAGGGACGAGCATACCGCTTGAGTATTCGTCGCTCTGGTTCCATATTTGCCACAGATCAACGATGACGGGATTCCAGTAGGTTGCGATAAATACAAGGAAAAGCAAGATCGAGGCGACGATGATCAGCGGTTTCTTCGGCAGGGGTAAATATTTTTCGGCGTTTCTTTGAAACATTTGCAGCGATGCGTTAATTTTCTGTTTTACGCCGTCAGTTGCGTGGGAGATGGCCTCGATACCGCTGAGGATGGGACGGAAATTCCGTACGATAAGATTATCTTTTATGAACGAATTCTCAGGTACATAAGCCTTGGACTCGACGAG
>VRUF01000357.1:0-328 GCA_019456245.1 Planctomycetota bacterium
CACTGATTTTGAGCTCTAGAGTTGCCAAAGCAAAAGATTAGACAGACCGTAAGCGAAGTACCCCGATTCTTTCATTGTCTTCAAGATATATCCATATAGGCCCCGGCCTTCCGGGTCTCTTCTACCCCTCTTTCTAGTAGCTGATCTGAAACCTTGCGAGAGAGGGGTCATCCGCCAGCTGGTGGATGGGGGGCCTCGTTGTAGCCGTTGGCTCCTCCTACGGCGAGACTGAGTGGCTCCGCGGATCCAAGCGTTGTGGGATGGATTATGAGTCCAGCGCTCGCTCGTCGAGAAAGAAAAAACAGGGACAGAAAAGAGGGGCAAAGAA
>VRUF01000357.1:338-1414 GCA_019456245.1 Planctomycetota bacterium
AAGGGCTGCCTGTTACAGCAGCCCTTTCCCCTCAATAATATCTGATAAGTGCGCTAATCAGACATATCCACCGCCTGATGAATCGGCTCCCCTTGTTCATCCAGCCAAGAGAACACTAACAACTCACGATCCCGGCCATCAATGCTGGCAGTTTGCAGGGTGATCGTCACCGTTTCCGGTTCAAGTTTCCAAATGGCACCTGATACGCCGTCAATGATCCAGCCGGGAATACCGCCTATCAGCAAATTCCAGAACGTCGCCGGATTTATAGATTGTTCAAGATGGACTTGCTTTGAGGCGTGGCCTTCCAGGGTAACGTCAATGATATACTCATTTTTTCTTTTCAAATGAGCCTGTGCCGGCGTTCTGCCGGTAAATACCTCAATGCCACCTGTGGTTTTAATCATCACCTGTGCCCCGGCAGGACTCGATGATATGGAAATGTCCTGGCTATCGGTGCTAAGCATATAGGCGCAGCCACTTGCTAAGATAGCTGCCAGGGTGAGCAGTATACTGGGTTGTTTCATGATTCCCCCGATGCTTGTTGATTTGGGATGGAGGCATGCTAAACCTCTCGCCCCGCGTTCGTCGAGCCTTCAGAGGAACACAAAAATCCCCCCTGAAGGACTCGGGTGAATGCGCTAACAAGCACCGAGAGACATCCGTTAGGACATGTTCAGGGGGGAAGAATACTTCCCACCCGAATCCGTCTGATAACGAATGTCGGCAATGAATTGTGTTCACCGATTAAACGGTGCTTGCTAGCGCGAGGGAAAGTTAGATCAGGGGGAGCGGAGAGGCAAGAAGCACTCCGTTGATGTGGGACAGAACCTATTCACTAGAAATTGATGATGGACAGAGGATAAGATAGCTGGATCATGAGTCCAACGACCGCCCGTCGAGAAAAAGAAATAGGGACAGGAAAGAGGGACAAGAACACCAACAGCTTCACATACTTAGCCAGGGGATTAGGACCTGTTCTGCCGCCATGGCAAGGGAGAGGTAATATCATAGATAACGCGGGCATTTCGCAGCACAATCTCAATCGTTGTGCTATGCCATTTAGATCGGAAGAG
>VRUF01000357.1:1424-1699 GCA_019456245.1 Planctomycetota bacterium
TTTATTCTAACGGGTAATCTCACCGGCGGCAATTAGCTCAGCGGAATAACGGTCATGTGGAGCGATTTGTTATGTGTGCTTGCTATTTACCCCCATCCTTAAGCTGCATCCTCTATCCAGTCTCCCAAATTGCTGTACCCATCATCGTCAACCCAGTCATATGTTTTATAAATTGATGAGAAAAATACTTTTTTCCCGTCTTTTGTAATATACCAATCATCAAAAGGGTTTCTTCCTTTAGTACTCGTTTTTTCTTCTTTGTCTTCTAACTGATG
>VRUF01000091.1 GCA_019456245.1 Planctomycetota bacterium
CAGGCAGGCGTATCGGCTTATTTGTTCGGTAAGCTGGGCAATAGGAGTTTGGCAGAAGAAGGGGCTCAGGAAACATTTGTTCGAGCATACTTCGGCCTGTCTGAACTGAAAAAACAAGGATCTTTCCATTCCTGGCTGCTCGGCATTGCAAACAGGGTGGCAAAAGAAGAACTGCGAAATCGTAAACAGCTTGCTAATTTAGATAGTTTGGCAGATGAGTCTCAAAAGCAAAAAGAGACTAACGATCATGAACTTGAAGAAGCAATTGCCAAATTACCTGACTCTTACAGGGAAATAGTTCTTCGAAGATTCTACTCCGCCCAGTCCTGCTTACAGATAGCCGAAGAGCTGAATATGCCGATTGGTACGGTTACCAAACAGCTTTCAAGAGCTTACGCAAAATTAAGACAGATGCTAAGTGATAATAATGAGGTGCGAAAATGAATTGCACAGAATGTAAGGAAAAACTGGTCGAATTAATCGAAGGCCTTTTGTCGGATACGCAAAGGCAAACAGTTCAAGAACATCTGAAGGGTTGTCAGCAGTGCCGGGGAGAATTTAAAGAGCTAAAAGAACTTAACGAAAGATTGGCTTCTGATGGCAAAACCTGGCAGCAAACAGATCTGGAAGATGCAGTTTTCAACCGGGTCATTCGCAAACAACATGAAAAGTTAAAACAAGCTGACAGGATCGGTCGTCAGTTTAGAATATGGAGACAAATTATGAATAAACCGATTACAAAACTTGCTACAGCAGCGGCGATAATAATAATTGTAGCCCTTGGAATACTACTGTTACAGAACTCAGCTACTACCGTTTACGCCATCGAACAAACAATCGAAGCCGGTCAAGATGTGCGTTTCCTTCACTTTTACCAATCTTCATTTGATAGCATTACTACATTTAAAGAAGCTTGGCTGGAATATGACGATAGCGGTCAGATTAAAAATACTCGAGTCAATTGGTACAATCAACCATCCGGAGATTTAGTGGCGGTTTGGAAAGAAGGAAGAACTCAATACTGGGTAAAGAAAAAGAACACACTAAAGTTTTTCGAGGATGAAATTTACACAAAGAAGTGTGTTGGTTTTGCTAAACGCTACGATCCAACAAGAACGGTTGAGAACATGTATGATTTAGAAAAAAAAGGTGATGTTGAAATCGAAATTCAGGAACCCGATGATAAAACCAGCCCGATAATTTTGACATGTACATGGTTGACGAATACATATCTTACCGAAGGAACATCGCCCCAAATGCGCGAAATTGTCTATGTTGACCAGGTTACTAAACTGGTTACTTTGATAGAGATTTACGAATTTAAGGACGGTAAGTATGTAGGCCTTGGAGTCTGGGAATATCCTGACTATGATACACTTTTCGAGCCTGGGATATTTGATCTTGAAAAGGTAGTACCTGTAGATGTCAAGCGTCTTGATCTAATGACATTAGATATTGGTCTGGAGCGGACAGACCTTACTGAGAAAGAAATCGCAGTTAAAGTGGTACGTAGTTTTGTACAAGCTTTGATAGCTAAAAATTATGATAGAGCTATTAAAATTTATGGATATGAAGATCCAGACGAAAAAGAAGGTTTACGCAAAAGATTCGAAAAACTGAATATTGTGCAAATAATTTCAGTTGGTGATCCTGTTTCTCCCCCCCGAATGAATTCCAGCGGTAAGTTAAGAGTTCCATGTAAAGTTGAATTAGAGAAAGATGGCCAGATCATTGAGTGGCAAATCGAGGGCGTTTTTGCTCAACGAGTAATAGGGCATCCAAATAGGTGGCATGTCGAAGGTAAATTTGAAAAATAAACCGGGTTGTTTTGTTGATCATATTTCATAACTAAAGGCCGGTTTATTTCAAGCCGGCCTTTCTCTTTCTGTGGCATTCAATGTAGACGACAACCTTAGGAAACTGCAACGTGTCCACTCAGTCTTGTATATTTTCAACTCTTGAAACAAACGGAACAGATTATTTGGCCGTTACTACCATGGTCATTCTTCGGCTTAGGATCTTGGCTTCACGTTCGAGTTTTGCGCAATCTTCCATTTGGGTCAGGATGCTGTTCATCATCTCGTACCCGCGATTTATAAACATCATCTCCCTGCCCCGGAATAGCATGGTAAATTGTACCTTATGGCCCTTCTCGATAAACTTTATGGCATGATTGACTTTGATCTCAAGATCATGCGTATCCGTCTTTGGGCGAAGTCGAATCTCCTTTAGTATTACAGCATGCTGCTTTTTGTGAGACAGTTTATTTTTTCTTTTCTGGTCGTATAGCCATTTTCCGAAATCCATGATCCGGCATACGGGGGGTTCTGCGTTTGGCGAAACCTCGACCAGGTCAAGACTCTTCTGGCGGGCCATCGCCACACCCTCTTTCGTGTCAATAATTCCAATCTGATTGTTTTCGTCATCGATCAGCCGTATGGGACTGACTCGAATTGCTTCATTAATTCTCAACTTTTGCTTGCTGATGGCGTAATACCTCCATTTCTAATAATAATAATTTTACATTTCCGGCCACGCACCGGACTTGTCTTAATATTTCATACAGTCAGCCTCTAAAACCCGGAGTCCAGAGCTTTATCGGCAATTTTTGCTTTCGCTATAGAAATTAGCTCGTCAACCGAAAGTGTTTTTGATTCTTTTGTACCTTTCATTCTTACGGATACGGTGGAGTTTTCGGCTTCCTGGGGTCCCACGACAAGCATATAAACCACTTTATCGCCATGGGCACGGGCAATTTTGGCACCGATCTTTTCCGATGACATGTCGCGAGTACACCTTAAACCGGCGTCTTTGAGCTTCACCTCGACCTGGGCGGCGTAATCTGCGGTCTTGTCGCTGATTGGAAGAACACGTACCTGTTCAGGTGCAAGCCACAAGGGCATATTGCCTCCAAAATGTTCGATCAGTATTCCCATGAATCGCTCGAGCGAGCCGAGAATGGCACGGTGGATCATCACGGGAGTCTTTTCGGTATTGTCGGCATCGGTGTATGTAAGTTCGAACCGCTGGGGCATTGAGAAATCCAACTGAATGGTTCCCAACTGCCAGGAACGCTTTAGGCAATCCTCGATATGGAAATCGATCTTGGGGCCGTAAAATGCGCCGTCGCCCTCGTTGATGACATAATCCATTTTCTTATGTTCGAGCGCACCTCGCAAGGCGTTTGTCGCAGTTTCCCATATTTCCTCCGAACCGATGTGCTTTTCCGGCATTGTGGAAAGTTCCACATGGTAGTCTTTGAATCCGAACGTGGAATAAATATCCTGGACAAGTTCGATGACCCCCACGATCTCGCTTTCGATCTGATCCGGCATACAGAAAATATGTGCATCGTCCTGGGTGAACTGCCTTACGCGGATGAGACCGTGGAGCTGGCCGCTTGACTCATAGCGATGGACCAGGCCGAGTTCTGCCATTCTTATCGGGAACTCACGGTACGAATGCTTTCGAGCCTTGTAGACTAAAAGCCCGCCGGGACAGTTCATCGGTTTGATGGCGTAATTGACATTGTCAACCGTTGTAAAGTACATGTTTTCCTTGTAGTTTTCCCAGTGACCGCTTTTGTGCCAGAGACTTTCTTCGAGAATGATCGGCGTCTTTATCTCGCTATACCCGTAGCGGTCATGCACATCCCGCCAGAAATCTATGACGGCATTCCAGATAATCATGCCCTTTGGATGGAGAAAAGCAAAGCCGGGCCCTTCGTTGTGAAAGCTGAAAAGGTCCAATTGCTTGCCTAGAACCCTGTGGTCGCGTTTTTTGGCTTCTTCTAACAGGTGAAGGTGCTGCTTCAATTCTTTCTTGTTTGTCCATGCGGTTCCGTAGAGACGCTGAAGCATTTTCTTCGTCGCATCGCCATGCCAGTATGCGCCGGCGACGGACATTATTTTGAAAGCCTTTGGGTCGATGCTTGCCGTTGTCGGGACATGCGGTCCTCGACAGAGGTCTTCAAATGTTTCACCCTGTGAATAAAAGCTCAACACATCGCCTTCGGCACGGTCGATGTTGTCGGCTTTGTATTCGTTGCCGCTGATACGCTCGACAGCTTCTGCGCGGGTGCGTTCGGTCCTTACGAAAGGGACGCCCTGCTTTATGATCTCAGCCATTTTCTTTTCGATCATTTCGAAATCTTCGGGACGGATGGGTTCATCGAGATCGATGTCATAATAGAAACCATCGCGAACGGTGGGCCCGTATACGAGTTTGGCGTTGGGCCATAAGCTTACAACCGCCTCGGCCATGATATGTCCGCAACTGTGACGGAGAATGTCCAATGCTTCTTCGCTGCGGCTGGTAACTATGGAAAGGGACACCTCGCCGGTGACAGGTGTCGAAAGATCGACAAGCTTTTCATCCACTTTGCCGGCCAGGGCTGCTTTTGCAAGGCCCGGGCCAATCTGTTCTGCAAAACCTCTTACGGTGGTCCCGTCCGGCGCGTCCAAAATGGCGCCGTCGGGAAGTTTAACTTTTGCCATGTGTGCCCAAATTGCCTCAAAAAAACATTACCAGTGCTTGGCGATAAAACTACGCATCATCTAAATTGTAAATTAAATATAAACCGCACCTGAACCTATGTCAAGTAAGCAAATCAAATATTTCCTCTGGCTTATCGATAATAATATCTGCTCCAGCGGCGGCAAGGTCTTCTCGGCTGCGAAAACCCCATGTAACGCCGACAGAGAGCATTTGAGCCGATTTTGCGGTAGCGATATCAACGTCACTATCGCCTATGACGACAAAATCGTCGCTCGCAAGGGCCATTTTGGCCATTATTGCTTCTGCGAAAGCCGGATCTGGTTTTACCGGTCCGTTTTGACGAACGCCGCTTATAATCTCAAAAGTGCCCTGGGCGAAAAAATGCTCGACAATCTTTACCGCATCATCGTGCTCTTTGTTCGTGGCAACTGCAAGGCGGATACCCATTTGCCCAAGCTTTACGATAAGCTCATTTACGCCCGGATAAACACTGCTTTTTGCGAAACAGTGCTGGCCGTAACGAGTCTTCATAAGTTCAAGAAGCCCGCTGCGAAGATGCTGTTTTTCGGGCGCCAGTGCCCTTTTGGCAAACATTACAATACCATTTCCTATCATTTTCCGGCATGCATCGAGGCTGTGCGTATCCTCGCCAAGTTGGCCAAGGGCCCAATTCATCGCACCTGCCAAATCTGCAAGGGTATCGACGAGAGTTCCGTCAAGATCAAATATGATCGCCTTAAAAACCGCTAAATTCCTCATAAATCAGTTATTTTCCCATAATTTCAACTTGAAACTTGTAAAAGGGTCATCGAGTCGTATAATATATGTAGCTAAAGATAACACATTTTTGCGAAAGGAGCAAAGATGGAAGTCGATCTTATTCTATTGAAAAATGGCGATTCCCGAAAAAGCTTCAGCCTTCCAAGTTCTGTAACTGTAGTTGGCAGGCGACAGGATTGCGATCTTTGTGTACCGCTCATGGTTATTTCGCGGCGTCATTGCCAGATAACCATGGAAGAGGATATGCTGAATATCCGCGACTTAGGTTCTCGCAACGGCACTTTTGTAAATGGCGAACGTATCGACGAAACTCGACTCTATGCCGGTGACGAAATAGAAATCGGACCGCTGAAGTTTGTCGTGCAGGTAGATGGCATTCCGCAGGAAGCATCGATCAAGGGTTTGTCCGAAGAAGAAAATGTTTCCAAAGGCACCAGCCGTTCTGAGGTCAGTACGGATGATGCGGATATTCTTGCCGGCGGTATCGATGTTTCCAGCGATATGAACAATACTGAAATAATCGGGATACCCGCGGAGGAGGCGACAGGTCAAAAAAACTGATCTTTTGGTCAGTTTTTTTAGTCGATAGTCGTTGGTCGTTAGTCTTTAGGGAAGGATACGGCCGGACGGGCGAGACTATTATTATTAAGAATGCACACCGGAAAGCTACACTATGCCCCCTGCTAAAAAAATTGAGATCATTCACCAGGACGAAAATATCGTCGTTGTTAACAAACCTTCGGGTATTTCGGTTACTAAGGACCGTTCGGGCAATCCGGACCTGATACCTGTGTTGGCGAAACAGCTGCCTGATGTGGCCAAACTGCTGCTTGTTCATCGCCTTGACAAGGATACATCGGGAGTGATGATCCTGGCAAAGAATACCGAAACGCAAAGCCTGTATTCCAGTGGTTTCGAGAAGAGACTTTTTAAAAAGACGTACCTTGCGCTTGTAAATGGGGCTATGATACATAATTCCGGCTGTATCAAGACACCTATTTCCCGAAGTCGCAAAAATCCCAAGGTTATGGTCGCCGATCCTAAACATGGTAAGCCTGCGATCACCGATTGGAAGCTGTTGGCGGACTTCGGGATGATCGCATTGCTCGCAGTTTCGCCGGTTACCGGCAGGACGCACCAGATACGTATACACATGAGTAATGTGCATATGCCGCTTGCGATCGATCCGCTTTACAGTTCGACGCGACCGATACTGCTTTCTGATTTTAAGGCGAAATACAAGGTCCGCCGAGGTCGTGAGGAAAAACCGCTTATCGAACGGCTCACGCTGCACGCATATCAGATAGAAGTGCCGGACGAAGGCGGATTGCAGGCGGGAAGATACATTGCACCGCTCGACAAAAAATTCGCCGCAACCATCAAAATGCTCACAAAACACAATGCCGAAGGCGAGGAAGCATTTCTGGACCCCGCTTTCTTCGATGCCATCATCAAATCCAAGCCAATTTAATTTGCCCGGCAAAAGTCTTTTTACTTGACCTGACATGCCTAATCATCCTATAATCGGCGAAACCAGCATAAATATCATAGGGAAGAACAAATGGCAGATAAGAAAATCAGGGTAGGCTTGGTCGGTTTTGGTACGGTCGGTGCCGGCGTGGCTAAAATAATCCTCGAAAATTCCGATACCATCAAGGCCAAAACCGGTATCGAACTTGAACTGGCCAAGGTTGTCGATCTTGATACGACCTCGCCGCGGCCTGTGGTTCTTCCTGACGGAATGCTGACAGCCGATCTGGATTCGATCGTCGGTGACCCGACCATCGATATTGCCGTCGAGTTGGTCGGCGGGACTACAATCGCCAAAGATATTCAGCTTGCGATGCTTAAGGCTGGTAAGCATGTCATTACCGCTAATAAGGCTCTGCTTGCCAAACATGGGCCCGAACTCTATAAGACTGCCCGCGAGAATAATGTTTGCATTGCCTTCGAAGCCAGTTGCGCCGGAGGGATACCGATCGTATCTGCGATACGAACCGGCCTTGCCGCAAACGACATATCAGCTTTGTATGGGATCCTTAACGGAACGTGCAACTATATCTTGTCCAATATGACCGCTAATGGCTCACCTTTCGACGAGGTTTTGGCCGCTGCTCAGGAAAAGGGCTATGCAGAGGCTGACCCTGCTCTCGACATCAACGGCGGCGACAGCGCACATAAACTCGCTATCCTTGCATCGCTTGCCTTCGGATACGATATTGCACTCGAAGACATTTCCATCGAAGGCATAGAGGATGTCTGTATCGAAGACATCAATTATGCACAGGAGATGGGTTATGTTTTAAAGCTCCTGGCCATCGGCGAGAAACACGCGGACGGACGTATCTCGCTTCGCGTTCATCCGGCTTTCCTTGCCAAAGACAGTGCACTTGCCAGGGTCGACGGTCCATTCAATGCTGTCAGTGTCTTTGGACACGCCGTCGGACAGACTATGTATTACGGACGCGGAGCCGGCATGATGCCTACGGCCAGTGCCGTGGTGGCCGACATTATCGAGGTAGCTATGGGCAATTCGCAAAACCTCTTCAATGCGCAAACAATTTTGCCCAGGGAAGTAACCCAGCAAAACATCGAACCTGTCGATAATCTCACGAGCCGGTTTTATATCCGCCTGATGGTTACCGATATGCCGGGCACTTTTGCAAAGATCGGAAATATCCTGGCAGAACATAATACCAGTATTTCCGGGATACTGCAGCACGAGGCCCACAGCGAAGGAACTGCGGTTCCGGTGATCATTACTACGCATCCAAGTCTGCAAAAAAATGTATCGGCTGTACTGTGCGATATCAAAAAACTCGACATCGTGCGTGACGAGCTGGTTTGTATACGAATAATTGACATACCGGAGGATAACCTTGAAGACTAAATATGTTATCATCATCCCCGACGGCGCTGCCGATGAACCTATCGAGGCATTTGACGGCAAAACCGTTATCGAAGCAGCCGAGACACCCAATATCGACCGAATTGCAATGGACGGCAAGCAGGGACTCGTTCGTACGGTTCCCGAGGGCATGACTGCCGGCAGCGATGTTGCGCAGATGTCCCTGCTTGGTTACGATCCGACACAATGTTATTCGGGCCGTGCGCCGATCGAGGCGGCAGCGATGGAGATACCGCTTGATCCTAAGGACTGGGTATTCAGATGCAATCTCGTAACCTTTGCCGATGACAAAATGGCCGACCATAGCGCCGGACACATCTCGACAGATGAGGCAAAGACACTGATAACCGATCTTGCCGAGGCGCTGAACGAAATTTATGGCATACGATTTTATACGGGCGTTAGCTACCGCCACCTCTTTGTAGTATCCGACAGGGAATTCGACGTCACGACCCAGCCGCCGCATGATATCATCGGCAAAAAAATCGCTAAAAATATGCCGAAGGGTAAAAACGCAGACTTCCTGAATGACATAATGGCACGTTCGCAGCAGCTTTTTGAAAATCATGAGATCAACCGGGTTCGCAGGGATCTCGGTGAGAATGCAGCATCGTCTGTGTGGTTCTGGGGACAGGGAAGAAAAGCCGCCCTCGAAAGATTCTCAACACGATTCGGCCTTAAAGGCGCTGCGATCACAGCCGTCGATCTTGTCCGCGGACTTGCAAAGCTTATCGGATTCGACCTTATCGAAGTCGAAGGGGCAACCGGGTATCTCGATACTAACTACCAGGGAAAAGCTGAAGCAGCGATAGAGGCGATTAAAGATTACGATGTTGTTTTTGTGCATATCGAAGCTCCTGACGAAGCTGGACATGCCGGTAACGCAGCCGCAAAAAAGAAAGCTCTGGAAAATATTGACGAGTACATAGTCGGCCCTGTATACGAAGCGATCAAACAATACGACAGCTACAGGATACTTGTAATGCCGGACCACCCTACCCCGGTGGCGACGCAGGCACACTCGGACGAGCCGGTGCCATTTGCCATGGCAGGGACATCTCTGGAAGCAATAGTACCAAAACCATTCTCTGAAAAAAATGCGTTGGATTCAGGTTTCAGCGTAGAAAAAGGCCACGAGCTAATGGAGTATTTCCTAAAAGTCTGACACCTTGGAATCCAATAAAGTAGGGACGCAGAAAGCAGACTAGGCCTATCGCCTTTCCCGCCTAAGTCATTGGCCCTTGTTGAAAGCAATAGGAACCAATGAATAATTGTAGAGATTGCAATAATCGACCTTCTTGGAACGTTTTTATAATCAGTGAGATTCGAAAAATATGCTTTTTTGTATTCAATAATCCGGTTTAAGGAAGATTACGATGAGTATTAGGATGTCCAGGCGGAGCTTTTTAAAGACTTCCGCTGCGACAAGTACAGTATTTTCTCTCATGCCCTCCAGCGTACTTGGAGCCAATGAAAAGGTAAACGTAGCGTTTATCGGCATTGGAAGCAGAGGCGGCGGCATAGCCAGAAGCATAGCCGGGACAAAATTAGCCAACGTCGTTGCACTTTGCGATGTAAACATGGGAGCTAAGGGAGCTGGCAAAATCAGAGAAGCCTATCCTGATGCTCCAAAGTTTGTCGACTTCAGAGAAATGTTCGACAAAATGAGCAACAAGATCGACGCGGTTACCGTCGGCACCCCCGATCACTCACACTTTCCGATCTCTATACGTGCAATGTCAGAAGGCAAGCATGTCTATGTAGAAAAACCACTCGCTCACACTTTCCAGGAATGCGAACTCCTGATGGCTGCCGAGAAAAAATACGGCGTAGCATGCCAAATGGGTAACCAGGGGCATTCCGGCGCCAACTATTTCCAGTTCAAATCATGGGTCGATGCCGGTATCATCAAAGACGTAACACACGTAGACGCTAACATGAACAAAGGCCGCAGATGGCATCCATGGGGTGACCTTGACAGTTATGAGCCTATGGAAGTACCGAAAACACTCGATTGGGACAAGTGGCTTACAACGGCTCCGTATCACCCTTACAACGAAAAACTCGCTCCCGGCAACTGGAGAAGCTGGTACGAATTCGGCAACGGCGCATTCGGTGACTGGGGCCCACACACGCTCGATACCGTTCATCGTTTTCTAAGACTCGGCCTCCC